>NZ_MTEG01000015.1:0-188422 GCF_002108615.1 Klebsiella sp. YJ | reverse complement strand
ACTGAAGTACCCCTGGATAATCACGCTGTCCGCCCGGTCGCGGAAGCCGAGCACCAGGCTGTCATAGCCCTGCACCCGCTGCCGGGAAAGTACCGCCTGCTCCGCCATCAGCCCCTCCCCGAGCCGCAGCGTGTCCGCTCCGCTGCTCTCAATAATCGTGTCCTGCCCGTCTCCGGCGTTAAAGAGGTAGGTGTCATCCCCATATCCGCCCTTCAGCTGGTCATTTCCTTTTCCTCCCCACAGCACATCGTTCGTGTTTTTGCCCGTCACGACATCCGCATTGTCACTGCCGGTAAATGTCAACGCCTCAGGAATACCTAATCTCACCCGGACATCTGCAAAGGATGGCAGGTATTCCATCCAGGCATACAGGACATTACTCACCTGCAGATAGCGCCCCATGTCCGTCTGCATCAGAGTATTCAGATGCGCCTCAAATGCCTCAAAGTTCAGCGTCAGACCGCTGAGATCGGGGCTTAGCTGCAGATGAATAAAATCAAAATCACGGGTATATACTGTTGTGGCCAACAGGCAGGCTTCGGTATAGGCAGCAAAACGGCGGTATTCATCCTGTAATAAGGCCGCAGCGCTGCTCAGAGGGTTAACCGTACCGTTAACCGTGTTCCGGTATCCCCTACCAGCAGCGGTTTCGAGAACCGCAAGCTGTCGGGCATCGATATAGCTCCCGCGACTGTTTTCAGCGATATCCGTTACGCCTGCCCAGGTAAAAAGGAGCTTTTCGATGAGGCCAGACGCTTTAGCGGCCATGGGATCGGCCACAAACTGCTGAACCAGTGCGATAAGTTGCGGATTAAGACTCATTGCCGTATGCAGGTCGGCCATATTGCCAAACCCGCGGATATACGGTAGAGCCTGAATTTCAGCGGACAGGGTCACATCGCCTGTGTAGCGTGAGTATCCTTTGTTGGCCGCAAACCAGACGTCCGCCGATTGGCCGACCGCGCCATCTGAACGCGTAATGGTGCTGGTTTGCCGGTGGGCATTCCCCTGTTCATCAACATATTGTGACGTGCTGTAGCCGGTGCCAATGGCGGCCACACCGGCCTCTTCAAGGGAAAGTAACTCTCCTTCGTCAACCCGGCCGTTACTGTTCCCATCCTGCCAGATGCGCAATGACGCCCAGATAGCATCATCACTGTTCAACTGCCCGTCTTTATTTTCATCCAGCTCCTGCAAAGCCTGATAGCCATTGGCCGCCAGTTTGCCACTTTTCAGCAGCGTATTATTGCCAAAGAGTTCACTGCCGCTATCAATCTGCCCGTTGCCATCACGATCGAATATCAGCAACCCATCGTCCGGAGCCACCCAGCCGGTGTTTTCCGCAAACTGGTTGCCATCATGATCGAAGAAAACACCGCTGCTGACGGATAAGGTTTCGATGCCATCGCCGTCGAGGTCAATAATAATGGGGCTGGCCTGGTTTTCCGCACAAACCAGGCCAGGACCCATCACCGGATCCATAAAACCTGGCGTAAATAAATTCACCCCACCGATATTGATGGGGACAGGGCAGCCCTGAAGTAGCTGTTCGATACTGCTCATCAGCGTATCCAGCAAACTTTTATAATGCCCGATGATCTCGCCAAAATAGCTCCCCGGATAATTATCGCTCCCGGCGACCTCACCAAAGAGCGAATAAACCGATTCACGGGTGGTATTCAACCAGCTTTCCGTAAGATTAAGTAATTCGTTCGCCAGCGCGGCCTGTTCTCCAGGTATTGATTCAGCTGTACTCCCGAAGAGCTCTGTGATTTTGTCGCGGATGTTGTTATAGGTATGGCTGACGGCATTATCAATCACGTCTTTTGCATCGAGGGCATCTTCCACCAGGTCATTCATCGTGTAATCATTATTGCCATTAATTTTTTCAGCGACGCCGAAAGGCGACTGAACTGAATCCAGAAAATCAATGCCCGCGCTTTTAAGGATAAAACTGGCAGCAGTAGTACAGTTAAAATCACTACCGTCACCGTCCGGAATAAGATCGTAGAGCGGAGGGAATTCTTTAAAGTCGCTGATAGCTCCGGCCATACTGCCGTATTGTTCTGCCGTTATTTCAATGGTTAACTGTTCAGAGGAAGTTCTTTGCTTAAGATAATTATCGCTATCCAACAAACCTTTTTTATTGAAATAACCAAGATCAGTAGGTGTAAATCCAAAATAGACCACACCACTTCCATCACTGAGTTCCAGCCATGTATGAATCGCACCCTGCCCATTAGTAAACAGGGAGTCATTTTTAATAGTTACTGTGTATGACATAACGGCATCCCTCTAAAATCATTTACCATAAACCCGACCAAACTTAAAAGTATATTCAACAAAATCCGGATGGTGACTATATATGTCTGGAATAATTATGTACCGCCCTCTATCTAGCCAAAAACTGGCATAATACCGACCAGCTCCAGCACGATCAATGAGACGAATAGTTTCATTTCCACCCCCCCTATTTTCTGTTGGAATTTTTATTTTCCGAACAACCTTATCATCCACAACACTATAAATACCAACTTCACCCTCAATTTCCTTGTTGAACAAAGTTAAAATCTCACGTTCTCTCTTTATTTTAGCTTGATAGTAGTCCGCACTACTTTTCTTTATTTTAGTTTGATAGTAGTACGTACTACTTTTATTGATTGACAACCCTGTATCAAAAAGTATGCTGATGCTGTATTCCCCTGGAATTTCTACGTCCACATGAAGCTGCTTAGGAGACAGTTTTCTTAATGGCTTGTTACCAGCGTCCCCCTCTGCTGTGGATTGCGCCACTTCTGCACTGGATTGATCCGCGCGGGTATATGGCGATATGGCCAGGAGAAATAATCCGGCCAGAACAGCAACAATACGCCAGCATTGTTTTGTGGGAAATATTTTCTGGTGATAATCAAACGGCCTTTGCAGAGAGATGAAAAAGAGCGGGTGTTGCATATAAAACCCTTATGTTTGCCAATGTTAATTTAATGGGTTTTATTTACTCCAGATCTTCAATGAGATCAAACAAAATCAGACGATAATTTTATTTCTATAAAATTCAAGATATTAAATCACTGACGTAATACAACGACGAGAATATATCCATTCATTACATTTATAAAATAAAGGATGGCATTCACTAAATAAACCAATGAACGAAAACCACGCTTTTATTTCATCATAAATAATATAAAAACCTTATGTTTTTATCTTTTCCATTCGCCACCTTGATAAATCAAAACCTCTGTTTCTGGATTTCATCACAAGCCTTGCCTTTATCATCTAATCCGACAAAATGCTCAGCCACAATCCCCGCTGTTTTTTCACCAACGGATTATTATTACGGCTGAGGAATACGCCGCAACAAGATGGGGACTGCAATGCCAACAATCTACAAAACCGCAGATCGATTACAGACATTTGTCCAGATGTTGAGGGCACCACCAGACGTCAGAATCTCCTTGCCTCAATATCCACACCAGACAACTATTTCCGCTGCAAGCTGTCGGCGTATTTGCGCGTCAGGCGAAACAGCGCCTCTACCTCTTCCTCAGCCCACTCTGCCAGTACCTGATTCATCAGCCGTGTCCTCGCCACCGCGATGCGTTCAATCACAGCTTTTCCCTGCTCGCTCAAGGTGACTTCGCTGATCCGCCGATCCTGGGCATTAGGTTGTTTGAGCGCCAGTCCCTGCGCCTCCAGTTTTTTTACCTGACGACTGACGGTGGTGTAATCGCGCCCCAGGCTATCCGCCAGTTCCACGACCCCTACCGGCCCGTAACGTCCGATGGCCACCAGCAGCGGAAACAGAATTTGATCGATTTGGACATCTGCGGCCTGAAGCAGCTGCTCATCACGAACGGGCTGGTTCATCACGCTAATGATATCGAGCAACGCGCCGTGGAAATCGGTAATGTCGTAATTATTATGTGCATCTTGCATATATTTTTTAACCGGGTATAGTGCCGTTATCTATTATGTGCATTTTACACATAATTGCCTTCAGGAGATAACATTATGAAAGCAGCCGTAGTTTTCGATCTGCAGCAGGGCCCTGTCTGGGCCGATTTTACCGATCCGCAGGCCGATGCCCATCACCCCCTGGTAAAAGTGAATGCCGCCGCCATCAGCCATGTGGTGAAAGGTCGCGCCTCCGGTAAGCATTACAGTTTCGACGGCCGGCTGCCGTTTGTGGTCGGCATTGATGGCGTCGGAACGCTGGCCGATGGGCAGCGGGTCTATTTTGCCTTCCCCACTGCGCCCTGGGGCAGCATGGCGCAGTGGGCGCCGGTCGCCGTCGAAAACTGCCTGCCTTTACCAGATGACCTGGATGATATCACCGCCGCCGCGATGGCAAATCCCGGAATGTCCGCCTGGGCCGCGCTCGTAAAGCGTGCCGGACTGGCCGCCGGAGAGAGCGTGCTGATCAACGGCGCAACCGGCAGCGCCGGTCAGCTTGCGGTGCAGATTGCCCGCTTCCACGGCGCAAGAAAGATCATCGCCACCGGTCGGAATACGCAGATGCTGGCCGCCCTCGGTGCCGACGTCTGTATCGACTTAACGGCAGACGATCCGACGCTACAGGCACAATTCAGCGAGCAGGCGGCGCAGCAGGTTGATGTGGTGGTGGATTATCTATGGGGCCGCAGCGCCGAACTGCTGCTGCCCGCGCTGGCGAAACACAGTCCAGGCAACGCACCGGTGCGCTACGTGCAGGTGGGGTCGCTTTCCGGCGCGGAAATTGCGCTCAACGGCGCGGTGCTGAGAGCGGCCCCGCTACAACTGATGGGCAGTGGTATCGGTAGCCTGTCGATGCCGCAGCTCCTGGCGGCGACCGGCGAAATGCTGCAGGCCGCCGTTGCAGGCGGTTTTACCATCGCCACCACCCCGCTTGCGCTCAGCGAAGTGGCGAACGCATGGCCGCGCGACAACAGCCAGAAACGTACCGTTTTTGTGATTAATTAAAAAAATCGCTTCCGCACAAAAGATGGGGTTGATATCTTAGATGAGAACTATTATCTTTCTCATTACCGAATAGTTGAGAAAAACACTCAGGTATTCGGTACGACATTGCTCACATTGCTTCCAGTATTTTTCGCCCGCACTTGTGCGGGCTTTTTTTTGCCATCATGCCACCTGCCGACAAACGCTCAACACCTGCTGGCGCAGCCAGCCATGACCGGGGGCAAGCTCCTGACGCGGATGCCACATCTGCGAGACGGTAATCTCCGGTGTGCTGACCGGCAGTTCAAACGCGACGATGCCCTCCCGCATGCCATGATGCAGACAAGAAGCCGGGACCAGCGCCACCAGCTGCGAGTCTCGGGCAACCGCCAGCGCAGCGGTAAACCCCGGCACCACCGCCGCAATTTTGCGGCTCAGACCCAATTCCGCCAGCGCGTCATCCACGGGCCCACGGACCATCCCATGGCGGGAAACAATCACATGCTCGCAGGCGGCATAGCGCTCGGGAGTAATTTGTCCGCCCTGCGCCAGGGGATGTGTTGGAGCCAGTACGCCAACAAAACGATCGCGAAACAGTGCCTGCAGCCGAATTTCCGGCCCCATATTTTTCAGCACCCCAATCTCCAGATCCACGCTCCCGTCGCGCAGAAACTGCGGTCCTTTTTCACTTTTGGCGACGAAATTAAGCTTCACTCCCGGCGCCTGCGCCGCACAGGCACAAATTAATGCCGGGCCAAAAGCTTCGACAAACCCCTCGTTGGTACGCAGAGTAAAGGTTTGCTCCAGCGTCGGAAGATGAAGCGGCGCAGCGGAGTTGTTGAGCACCGAACGCATCTCAGAAACTACGTTTTGCGTTCGCGCTTTTAAGTTTTGCGCATGCGGCGTTAAGACCATTTTGCGCCCGGCTCTCACCAGTAACGGGTCACCGGTGACCTCACGTAGACGGGTCAGGGTGCGGCTCATCGCCGAGGCGCTAAGCCCTGCGCGTCGCGCCGCCCCCGCCACGCTCTCTTCCGCCAGTAAAATATCCAGCGCCACAAGTAAATTAAAATCGGGATCGGTCATTTGCGCTCCTGGGTTCAGTCATGGCGTCTGCTGCATCTTATTACTGAAAATGCTGCGCCTTCCGCCTGATATGTCCTATGACTATAGTCATGGACTCACGCTTTGCTCAGGGAGTTTTATTATGACCACGATCGTTCGCCCTACCGTCCTGATTGTCGGCGCTTCACGCGGTCTCGGCCATGCGATGGCCGCTGAATTTCTGCGCCATGGCTGGAATGTGATCGGCACCGTACGCGATATTCAACCCACCACCCCGCTGCATCAACTCGCGCAGGAAAACCCCGATCGGGTACGTCTGGAAACGCTGGATATGTGTGACAATGACCAGTTGACCGCGCTGGATACAAAGCTCTCCGCTGACCGCCTGGATATGCTGTTTGTTAATGCGGGTACCACCAATCGCGATCCGACGCAGACCATTGGCGAAGTCTCCACCGCGGAGTTTATTGCGGTAATGCTGACGAATGCCCTTGCGCCAATGCGGGTACTTGAACGCCTTCAGCACCATGTGACGCCGCAGGGCCTGCTGGGGGCGATGTCCTCAGGCCAGGGCAGCCTGACCAATAATCTCCGCGGCCAGCGCGAGCTCTACCGCGGCAGTAAAGCAGCGCTGAATATGTTTATGCGCAGTTTTGCCGCCCGCTCGACATCACGTCCGCTGGTGGTGATGGCGCCGGGGTGGATTCGTACCGCGCTGGGTGGCGATGACGCGCCGCTGAGTATCGAAGAGACGATTCCTCATCTGGTTAACGTGCTGCTGGCGAAACAGCAGAGACCTGGTCTGGAGTACCTGGATTATCAGGGAAGAACCGTGCCGTGGTGATCCGTTCAATGGACGACGTACAACCATCCCGGCATCCCTGACTCCCGTTTCAGGGCATGGAGCCAGTCTTATCATTCACGACCGGCTGCTTACTTGATATAGGAGTCGAGGACCTTGAGCACCACGTCCAGATCTTCTTCTCGCTTCGCCTCGTCCCCTTCATGAACAATGTGCTCGACCAGATGGCCTTTAATGACCTCACGCATTAATCCATTGACCGCCCCGCGTATTGCGGCGATCTGTTGAAGCACGGCGGCACATTCATGTGGTTCATCGAGCATTTTTTTCAGCGCAATGACCTGCCCCTGAATCTTGTTGGTGCGGGCTTTAAGCTTTTTTTGATCGCGGATGGTATGCGACATGCTGCAATCTCCCATGGAAAAGTCGTGGCTGATTCTACCATTACGATTCTACTGGGGGGTAGTATTTAGTACTGGGGGGGAGTAGAATCCAGACACCTTCCACGACCCAGAATTCGACTCATGACCGACTTTACAACACTACTTCAGCAAGGAAACGCCTGGTTCTTCATTCCAGGCGCGGTGCTTCTCGGCGCACTTCATGGGCTGGAGCCAGGACATTCAAAAACGATGATGGCGGCCTTCATCATTGCCATAAAAGGCACGGCCAGACAGGCTGCCATGCTCGGACTCGCGGCCACTCTTTCACACACCGCCATCGTCTGGCTGATTGCTTTTGGCGGAATGTATATCAGTAACCGCTTTACCGCCGAATCGGCTGAGCCGTGGCTGCAGTTGGTTTCTGCCATCATCATTCTCGGTACCGCCGTCTGGATGTTCTGCCGAACCTGGAAGGGAGAAAAAAACTGGCTGACCAGCCAGCAGGAAAGCGAGCGGCACCATCATGATGAATCAAGACTGATCGATACCGGTCATGGCGAAGTGGAACTGTCCATTTTTGAAGAGGGTCAGCCGCCGCACTGGCGTATACGTACGCTCAGCGGAAGAGAATGGGATGCCGGGACTGTTTCGTTAGTGACGCAGCGAGAATCGCCCGCTGGTACGCAGTCATTTGCTTTTGTCGATTGCGGTAGCTATCTGCAGTCAACATCCTCCATTCCGGAACCACATGATTTTCGCGTTCGCCTGTCGCTGGGACATCGCGGCCATGTCCATGATTACGACCTGGAATTTTGCGAGCATGAACATACGCACGATCATACGGAACTTGAAGGGCTGGATGTCGATTCCACAGCGTACCGGGATGCGCATGAGTTGGCCCACGCGCACGACATAGAAAAACGGTTCACCAATAAAGAGGTCACCAACGGGCAGATTTTACTCTTTGGCCTGACCGGCGGGTTAATCCCCTGTCCTGCGGCCATTACGGTAATGTTGATTTGTATCCAGATCAAAGCTCTGGCGCTGGGCGCAACGCTGGTGGTGAGTTTTAGTATTGGACTTGCCCTGACGCTGGTGACGGTGGGCGTGGGGGCCGCAATCGGCGTCCGTCAGGTCGCCAGACGCTGGGACGGTTTTCATACCCTTGCCCGCAGAGCCCCCTATTTTTCAAGCCTGCTGATTGCCGCGATGGGTCTCTATCTGGCTATCCACAGCGGGATCGTCCTGCTGAGCTAATCCTGTTCATCTTGTTCCTCTTCTTCGCGCTGAGTATCAAGAAGAGGAACAGGCTGACTGACCATAACCCCGCGGATTAATAGCCGCCTTTATCCGCTCGATTCTCGCCTCTTTTCCGTATTTATCTGTTGTTTGCATGGTACCGTCCGTCACCTAAGTACAACCCGTTACCATCACACTCAACAGTCATGCAAAGCTGTATCTTTGCTCTCCTTGCATCCCTCGCGGCAAAATTCCCCGGACAGGCAATTCATAAGCGATTATTAGACAAAATAACTGACCATCATCAGGGGGCTCGCTTGTGCGAAGCGGCATAACGTCACAGGGGATAACTGAGAGGGTCCGGAGGAAATAAAAAACTGGTCATATAATGACCAGTTTTTTAGAAGGGGTTTGCAGAAGAACTCAGAACCGGTAGCCGGCAGAGAACATAAACACCCACGGATCGATGCGAGTACTGACTTTCTGGTCCACGCCGCCGGCTTTAAATTTCACATCGGTGTCGATATCCATGTACCACACCGACATGTTCAGCAACCAGTCGCGGTTAATCAGGTAATCCAGCCCCACCTGACCTGCCGCTCCCCAGGAGTCTTTAAGACTCAGATCGCTCAACCCGGCATTTTTACCGGTGTCATTAAAGTCGGCATTAAAGAAGGTGGTGTAGTTAATACCTGCACCGATATACGGGCGTACTTTGCTCTGGGCATCGCCGAAATACCATTGCGCCATCAGCGTTGGCGGCAGCTGATTCACGGTGGCGATGGTCCCGGTCGGGCCAGTGCCAACCTTGTGACGGAATGGCGTGGCCGCCAGTAGTTCAACGCCGATGTTGTCCGTCGCCATATAGGTGAAGGTCAAGCCCAGCTGCGTGTTATTACTGACGTTAAACCCGCCCAGACTGCCTAACACGTTATCAGAACCTTCCGTCGGTCGAACGGTGGCCGAACCCGCACGAATAAAAAACTCTCCGGCTTCATGCGCCCAGACGCTGCCGGAAAGGGTACTCAAAATAATGCCAACCGCTGCTAACTTTTTCATATCCACTTCCTCATTATGGTTATTCAGCGCGGGCTAATATACCCATAACGAGTTACCTTTGATCCGTTCTCGATCACATAAAGTTGTGAGATTTAACATTTATTGATCCAGATTAATTTTTACTTTCATGGCGATACCAAAAAACTCACATTCACATCAATTTTCACTTTCCGGGCAGCGAAAAAATTTTTCCCCGCCCCTTGCCGCCTTCGATGCGTCTGGATAATTTATCTGCCGACAATCTGTGTTGATGCGTTTTTATCAGGTGTAATCATGAGTGAAATCAACCCGTGCATGACGTGCGGTGCCTGTTGTGCGTATTTTCGAGTCTCTTTCTACTGGGCGGAAGCCGACGATGCCGGCGGCGTTGTGCCGACGAAGCTTACCGAGCCGCTAACCCCTTTTCTGCGCTGCATGAGCGGCACCAACCAACGACAAAGCCGCTGCGCCGCCCTCAAGGGGGAAATCGGCGAATCGGTGCAATGCTCAATTTATCAGCACCGCCCCTCTCCCTGCCGCGAATTCGCCCAGTCCGGTGAAGGCGGCGAGGTAAACGAAGCCTGCAACCGGGCCCGCGCCCGCTACGGCCTGCCGCCGCTCATCCCTCTTTACAAAGATATACTTAGCCTGACAACGGCAGAGGCTGCTACCCACGAGGGATTTGCGGTACAATCGCCGGCTAGTTAACACCTGCAATACTCAAGGAGAGTGCATGTCTATCACGGCGAAGACCGTCTACCGTGACACGGGAAATTTTTTTCGTAATCAGTTTGTCACCATTTTACTGATTGCGTTGTTATGCGCGTTAATTACGGTAGTCCTTGGCCATGCTTTTTCACCCAGTGAAGAGCAGCTCTCGATTCTGAGCGAAGGGGATAATCTGGCGGGGAGCGCCGGGCTGTTTGAGCTGGTGCAAAACATGACCCCGGAGCAACAGCAGATCCTGCTGCGCGCCTCGGCCGCATCGACCTTCTCCGGTCTGGTGGGTAACGCCATTCTGGCCGGCGGCGTGCTGCTGATGATTCAGCTGGTCTCCGCCGGACAGCGGGTCAGCGCGCTGCGCGCTATCGGAGCTTCTGCGCCGGTACTGCCAAAGCTGCTGCTGCTGATCCTGTTCACCACCTTTGTGGTGCAGATGGGGATGATGCTGGTGCTGGTGCCGGGCGTGCTGCTCGCTATCGTGCTGGCTTTTGCCCCCATCATGCTGGTGCAGGATAAGCTGGGGATTTTTAACGCCATGCGCAGCAGTATGCGTCTGGTGTGGGCCAATATGCGTCTGGTCGCCCCGGCGGTGATTGGCTGGCTGCTGGCGAAAACGCTACTGCTGCTGTTTGCATCCAGCTTTGCGGTACTGACGCCGAACGTCGGCGCGGTGGTTATCAATACGATCAGCAATCTGATCTCTGCACTGTTGCTGATCTATTTGTTCCGCCTGTATATGCTTATCCGCAACTAAATTAACCTGGGCCGGGACTCTTCCGGCCCTATCTGAACGACGGGTCCGATGTATGAAGCAGTTTCTGGATTTTTTACCGCTGGTAGTCTTCTTCGCCTTCTACAAGCTCTACGATATCTACGCCGCAACCACCGCGCTGATTATCGCCACCGCTATCGTGCTGATCTATACCTGGGTACGCTATCGTAAAGTCGAAAAGATGGCGCTGATTACCTTTGTGCTGGTTGCTGTATTTGGCGGCCTGACCATTTTCTTCCATAATGATGAGTTTATAAAATGGAAGGTCACGGTCATCTACGCTCTGTTTGCCGGCGCTTTGCTGTTCAGCCAATGGGTGATGAAAAAGCCATTGATTCAACGCATGCTCGGCAAAGAGCTGACCCTGCCGCAGCAGGTCTGGTCGCGTCTGAATCTCGCCTGGGCGCTGTTTTTTATTCTCTGCGGTCTGGCCAATATCTATATCGCTTTCTGGTTGCCGCAGAATATCTGGGTCAACTTCAAGGTCTTCGGCCTGACGGCGCTGACGCTGGTCTTCACGCTGTTGAGCGGCGTGTACATCTATCGCCATATGCCGCAGGACGATAACCACTAATCAACGGCAAGCCGGGGGTATCGCTTTTGCCCCCGCTCTCCTTTGCGTTGCGTATTCCCCTCTCCTCGTTTTCAGCGCTTGCTCTTGAGACTCGCGTTATTTGCCGTTTTCCTGACCCGCGTCTTGCGTAGAAAACCGTTCAGTAAGCGCACTCACCTGTATCCGTCTGGCGGAACTGCGGCCTGGCATCAGCGGCAAACGTCCACCGAGTCTGAGACGAAAGAAGACAAACACTGGCCCCGATAACCCACCCACTCTGCGCCTTATTCCCCGCGGCGCCGACAGCTATCTCCTGCAGCCGACGTCAATCCCGCCCGTTTATTCACCATTTCTGCCATAACCCGGGAAAATTGCGCCAATTGTGAGGATTTGATGAAGATTCATTTGCACACATTGAAATGATAATAATTATCATTGATATTCGCAGTCTCAATTTTTAACGCTTTGATATGGATATTTACAATGAGATCGCAGAACTATTATGCCATTACGCCCCTCGCGCTGGTATTTGCAGGCTTTCTGACGCCCGACGCCTTTGCTGACGAGGTTGAACGCGATACCGAAACTATGGTGGTACACAGCACGGCTGAAGAAGCACTCAAGCAGCAGCCGGGGGTATCTGTCATCACCGCTGAAGATATTGCCCGGGATCCCCCGGTTAACGACCTGTCGGAAATCATTCGTAAAATGCCCGGCGTCAATTTAACCGGCAACAGCGCCAGCGGCAGCCGGGGCAACAACCGGCAGATCGATATTCGCGGAATGGGGCCGGAGAACACCCTCATCCTGATCGATGGCGTACCGGTCACCTCCCGTAACTCGGTACGCTACAGCTGGCGCGGCGAACGTGATACCCGCGGGGATAGCAACTGGGTGCCACCGGAGATGGTCGAACGCATTGAAGTTCTGCGCGGCCCGGCAGCAGCCCGCTACGGATCCGGTGCCGCCGGCGGCGTGGTCAATATCATTACCAAACGCCCCACCAACGACTGGCATGGCTCGCTATCGTTTTATACCAACCAGCCGGAAAACAACAAAGAGGGGGCGACGAATCGCGCCAACTTTAGCCTCAACGGACCGCTGGCCGGCGATGCGCTGACCATGCGGCTGTACGGTAACATCAATAAAACGGATGCCGACGCCTGGGACATCAACCATGCGCAAAATGGTTCGTACGCCGCCGGTCGCGAAGGGGTGCGCAACAAGGACATCAACGCCCTGCTGTCATGGAAACTGACGCCGCAGCAGATTGTCGATTTTAACTACGCCTATAGCCGCCAGGGCAATATTTACGCCGGTGATACCCAATACAGTAACGGTAACCTCAGCCCCGATGGCCTGGTCAGCGAGCTGTATGGCCATGAAACCAACCGTCTGTATCGCCAGTCCTGGGGACTGACCTATAACGGAATCTGGGACTGGGGCCAGTCCAAAGCCGGAGTCTATTACGAGAAAACCAATAACACTCGTCTGCAGGAAGGTTCTACCGGGCGCGTAGAAGGGATGATCAACAGCGATGAGTACGCCACCAGCCGCCTTGAATCCTGGCGTTCGACCGGCGAGCTGAATCTCCCCTTCCACTGGCTGGCCGACCAGACCCTGACCCTCGGAATGGAGTGGAACCGCGATGAACTCAACGATCCCGCCTCCATGCAGGCAACCAACGTCAGCGGCGAGACCATCCCGGGCACCTCAGGCGAGGCCTCCCAGCGCAGCACCACCAACAGCGCGACCCTCACCGGCCTCTACCTGGAAGATAATATTGAGGCGATGCCGGGCACCAATATCATCCCCGGACTGCGTTTTGACTACCACAATGAATTTGGCAGTAACTGGAGCCCGAGCCTGAACCTGGCGCAGGAGCTGGGCGAGATGTTCAAAGTCAAAGCCGGCATTGCACGTGTCTTCAAGGCCCCAAACCTGTACCAGTCCAGCGAAGGCTATCTGCTGTCGACCCGCGGCAACGGCTGCCCGAACACCATCAGCAACGGCAGCTGCTACCTGCTCGGCAACCCGGACCTCGATCCGGAAATCAGCATCAATAAAGAGCTCGGCCTTGAATTTAACCTCAACGGCTATAACGCGGGGGTAACGTGGTTCCGTAACGATTATAAAAACAAAATCGTCTCCGGTACCGATGTGCTGGGCTATACCTCGAGCGGCAACAATATTCTGCAATGGCAAAACGGCGGCAAAGCGGTCGTCGAAGGGCTGGAAGGCACCCTGCTCATCCCGATTGTGGCTGACACGCTGGACTGGCGAACCAATGCGACCTATATGATCAAATCGGAGAACAAAGATACCGGTAATCCGCTGTCGGTGATCCCGAAATATACGATTAACACCATGCTGGACTGGCAGGTCAACAGCAAGCTTTCGGCCAACGTCAACTGGACGATGTACGGCCGCCAGAAACCGCGTCAGTATGCGGAGATCCGCAACGAGACCGGCACGCTCGCCACGAATGAAGTCGGTGCCTATTCCGTTGTCGGTATCGGTGCGAACTACCAGCTGTTGAAAGATCTTCGCCTGAATGCCGGCATCAGTAACCTGTTCGATAAGCAAATTTATCGCGAAAACGCGGGCGCTTCGACCTATAACGAACCCGGTCGCGCCTATTACGCCGGCATCACCCTCTCCTTCTGAATACCCACGCCCGCAGCCGCGGGCGTATTCCCCTGTTTTCTCCCTGCCATTTTCATAGTAGCATCGCGCTGATCTTCTTTGACCAGCACAGAGTACAGAATGACAACAACAGATCTCACCCCGAAGGGCGAAATGGTTTTACGCACCCTGGCCATGCCAGCGGACACGAACGCCAATGGCGATATTTTTGGCGGCTGGTTGATGTCGCAGATGGATATCGGCGGCGCGATTATGGCCAAAGAGATTGCGCAGGGTCGCGTGGTGACCGTGCGCGTTGACGGAATGACCTTTTTACGGCCGGTGGCCGTGGGTGACGTGGTGTGCTGCTACGCACGCTGCGTGAAACGCGGCAACACCTCTATCACCATCAACATCGAAGTGTGGGTGAAGAAAGTGTCGTCTGAGCCGATTGGCCAACGTTATAAAGCCACGGAAGCCCTGTTTATCTACGTGGCGGTCGACAATCAGGGTAAGCCGCGCGCGATACCTGGCGAATAAAAAGTGCCCGGCGTGCCGGGCCATTTTTTACAAAAATCCGAGCAGCGAGAAGAACACATAGCCAAGAACAATCATGATAACCGGCAGGATATACAGCGGGAAGTACTGCACCAGAATCGTATGGCGAGGTACCACGATACGCGCCGCAATTTGCTCACGGCTGAGCCCTTCCGGCCCCTTCGCCTGTTCAAGAATCAGCTGATCTTCAACTCCTTCACGCAGGAACCTGGCCTGACGGCTCATGCGCGCGCCTGACGCCTGCAGCGCCATGCCGACAAACACCAGGATATAGATAATCCAGAAGCCAATATTCAGGCTGTGTTTAAAATCCGGCAGCGGCGAGTTGTACCAGAAAAAGTTGAGGAACGGCGTATTGAAACGCATCATTTCAATCATGACGTGCGCAAAATCCATCAGTACCGCATCAATGCCCGGTTTTTTTTCGCTGTGTTCGTACATAAACTTCAGTACCGAAATTAGCGTTGAAATCACCGCGGGTATAAAAATAACCCACCCTAAAATACGTTTAAGTACTGCAATGCGTCCAGCTTGTTGATACGTCATGGATTCCCCTTGTTTAAGACGCCTTAATCACCGTCTAAGTCTACCCTCAGCGGCGAATTTCGCCCAATAATGCGCGGTATGATATACCATGAGGACCAATTCGTTATCTACTTGCGCTACAGGAGAAGGACTTATGTCAGCCAGGCGACAAATTCATGCCGCTATTTTCGATATGGATGGATTACTGATTGATTCCGAGCCGCTATGGGATCAGGCGGAGCTGGAGGTCATTGAAAGCCTCGGGGTCGATATCAGCCGCCGCGATGAGCTGCCCGATACGCTGGGACTGCGCATCGATTTAGTGGTGGATCTGTGGTTTGCCCAGCAGCCATGGAAAGGCGCGGATCGCGCTGAAGTCACCGCACGGATTATCAGCCGCGCGATTGAGCTGGTTGAAGCCTCCCGCCCTCTGTTACCCGGCGTACGAGAAGCCGTCGCCTTGTGTAAGGCACAAGGGTTGAAAGTGGGCCTGGCATCGGCCTCGCCGCTGCGGATGCTGGAAAAGGTCCTCACCATGTTCGAGCTGCGCGAGCAGTTTGACGCCCTTGCCTCCGCAGAATCACTGCCGTACAGCAAGCCCCATCCTCAGGTCTATCTCAACTGCGCCGCCAGTCTGGGCGTGGACCCGATGGCCTGCGTCGCGCTGGAGGATTCGGTCAACGGAATGATCGCCAGTAAGGCAGCCCGCATGCGCTCTATCGTCGTTCCGGCCGAGGAAAATCGCCACGATCCGCGTTTTGTGCTGGCAGACGTGAAGCTTACGACGCTGGAGTCACTCAGCGCCAGCGAGCTCTGCGGCCTGCTTTCCGACCAGCGATCGGCGCACAGCGGTTGAACCATCACAAAAAATAAAACGATGTTTCATTTTTAATTGTTTTTCCGCTCAGCACCCTCTATGCTTGAAAAAACGGCGTGATTAAACGCATAAATCAGCAGACAGAGGTGCATATGGTACTTAACACCTTCGACCTGACGGGTAAGGTCGCCATCGTGACGGGATGTGACACCGGGTTGGGCCAGGGAATGACCCTGGCCCTTGCCCAGGCCGGCTGCGATATCGTCGGCGTCAATCGCAAGATCCCACATGAAACGGCCGAACAGGTCCTGGCGCTCGGGCGTCGATTCACCGCCATTCAGGCTGACCTCAGCCGCCAGGATGCTATCGCCGACATCGTCGCGCAAGCCGTCTCCGCCATGGGCCGGGTGGACATTCTGGTTAATAATGCCGGTACAATACGCCGCGCCGATGCGCTCACCTTTAGCGAAAAAGAGTGGGACGACGTCATCAATCTCAACCTCAAGTCGGTGTTCTTTTTATCGCAGGCGGTCGCCAGGCAGTTTATTCAGCAGGGCAGCGGCGGAAAGATCATTAACATCGCCTCCATGCTCTCGTTTCAGGGCGGGATTCGCGTCCCCTCGTATACGGCCTCAAAAAGCGGCGTGCTCGGTTTAACCCGCCTGATGGCCAACGAATGGGCCGGGCAGAATATCAACGTCAATGCCATCGCCCCCGGGTATATGGCCACCGATAATACCCGGCAGTTACGCGATGATGCCGATCGCAGTAAAGAGATCCTCGACCGTATCCCGGCCGGGCGCTGGGGCGTCCCGGATGATTTACAGGGCCCGGTCGTGTTCCTGGCGTCGTCGGCTGCGAATTACATCAATGGATATACGCTGGCGGTTGATGGCGGCTGGCTGGCACGTTAATAGTTTTGTGACAAAGAGTTACACCGTCACCTCTTTCACACACTGTATAAAAACCCTATACTGTATGAATTGACAGTTTAGGGTTTTTATCATGACGGCGGAAGGCCATCTCTTCTTTTCTATCGCCTGTGCGGTATTTGCGAAAAATGCGGAATTAACCCCCGTACTGGCACAGGGTGACTGGTGGCATATTGTTCCCTCAGCGGTACTGACCTGCCTGCTGCCGGATATCGATCATCCGAAGTCCTTTCTCGGGCAGCGGCTAAGCTGGATATCGAAGCCCGTCGCCCGCGCCTTTGGCCACCGCGGGTTCACCCATAGCCTGCTGGCGGTTTTTGGCGCTATCACGCTGTTTTATCTGAAAGTGCCGGAAAGCTGGTTCGTGCCCGCCGATGCCGTGCAGGGGCTGGTACTGGGCTATCTCAGCCATATTCTTGCCGATATGCTCACCCCGGCGGGGGTACCGCTGCTGTGGCCCTGCCGCTGGCGCTTCCGCCTGCCGATCCTCGCGCCGCGTAAAGGCAACCAGCTGGAGCGGGCGCTGTGTATGGCGCTGTTCGTTTATGCCGTATGGATGCCACAAACTTTCGCAGAGAACAGCGCCGTGCGCTGGTCTTCGGGGATGATTAATTCACTGCAGATCACCTTTAATCGTTTTATTAGTCACCAGACCGGACGATAAACAGGCAAAAGAATCAAAATAGTTATAAACCATTCCATTTGAATATAAGTAATGAATTCCTCTTCTGCTAACCTTGCGCCATTAGAGCTGGTAACAGACCAGCCGGATAAAAACCTATCAGGAGAACGGGGATGAATTTTCCATTAGTAGCGAACGTTATCGTGTTCGCGGTTTTGCTGTTTGCGCTGGGGCAAACCCGCCACAAACAGTGGAGCCTCGCCAAAAAAGTACTGCTCGGCCTCGTCATTGGCGTCGTGTTCGGCCTGGCGCTGCAGTTGATTTATGGTTCCGACAGCCAGGTGCTGAAAGACTCCATTCAATGGTTCAATATCGTCGGTAATGGCTATGTCCAGCTACTGCAGATGATCGTCATGCCGCTGGTTTTCGCTTCTATTCTCAGCGCCGTTGCTCGCCTGCATAATGCCTCACAGCTGGGAAAAATCAGCTTCCTGAGCATCGGTACCCTGCTGTTCACCACGCTGATTGCAGCGCTGGTCGGCGTGCTGGTGACCAACCTGTTCGGCCTGACGGCCGAAGGTCTGGTGCAGGGCAGCGCGGAAACCGCGCGTCTGAATGCGATTCAGAGCAACTATGTCGGTAAAGTCGCCGACCTGAGCGTACCGCAGCTGATCCTCTCTTTTGTACCGAAGAACCCGTTTGCCGACCTGACCGGTGCGAACCCGACCTCGATCATCAGCATCGTTATCTTCTCCGCCTTCCTCGGCGTCGCGGCGCTGAAGCTGCTGAAAGATGACGTTGAAAAGGGCCAGCGCGTCCTGACCGCCATCGACACTCTGCAGAGCTGGGTGATGAAGCTGGTACGTCTGGTCATGCAGTTAACGCCGTACGGCGTGCTGGCGCTGATGACCAAAGTGGTGGCCGGTTCCAATCTGCAGGACATCATCAAGCTCGGTAGCTTCGTGATTGCCTCCTACCTTGGCCTGGGCATTATGTTTGTGGTTCACGGTCTGCTGCTGGCCATTAACGGCGTGAGCCCGCTGAAATACTTCCGCAAGGTGTGGCCGGTACTGACCTTCGCCTTCACCAGCCGCTCCAGCGCCGCATCGATTCCGCTGAATGTCGAAGCGCAAACCCGCCGTCTGGGCGTACCGGAATCCATCGCCAGCTTCTCAGCCTCCTTTGGCGCGACTATCGGTCAAAACGGTTGTGCAGGTCTCTACCCGGCGATGCTGGCCGTCATGGTTGCCCCGACCGTCGGTATCAACCCGTTTGATCCGCTGTGGATCGCCACGCTGGTCGGCATCGTCACCGTAAGCTCCGCTGGGGTTGCGGGGGTCGGCGGCGGCGCAACGTTCGCAGCGCTGATCGTCCTGCCGGCCATGGGACTGCCGGTGACGCTGGTAGCGCTGCTTATTTCCGTCGAACCGCTGATCGACATGGGCCGTACGGCATTGAACGTGAACGGCTCAATGACCGCCGGTACTCTGACCAGCCAATGGCTGCGCCAGACCGACAAAACGATTCTCGACAGCGAAGAAGACGCCGAGCTGGCGCATCGCTAAGCTAACGGGCACAAAAAAACCGCAGATAGCTATCTGCGGTTTTTTTTATTTCTCGCTACCCTTTCATGAGGTAATTTCGCCTTCCTGGCGCATCTGCATGGCCCAGCGCTGCGCCGCTTCCGGGACGCTAAACGCTGGCGAACGGCGGAAATGTTCACCCATCAGCACAAAGGCGACATACTTGCCGCGCAACAGCCACACATCGCGAAAACCGTCCATTTTGACGGCGTGTTCCGGAGGGGCGGGTTCCACCCGAGGCACGTAGCTAATGACAGGGCGGTTTTGTTGGCGAAGTGTTTTCATAACCAATAGATTCACTAAACAAAGCGGGAAACAGAAACGGCTATCATAGCCGATTGCCCTGCCTTTCGTCGCCCCTTACGTGTGTTCTGCCGCCGGGCGATAGTTTTCACGCCTCCAGGCGGCTCATCTGGTGAGATGTTCTATAGTTAGAAGGGTTTTGGTAGCGCAACGACCATTTTTCAGTAATGAAAACAGGAGACGAGCAATGTCTGATAAGAACCATAAACCACAAAACCACAAAGCGCCTCACGACGCCAGCGAAGCACAGCCCGGTCTGGACGCTCTGGCTCCGGATGATCAATCATGGCGCCCGACGCCGCATCCCACGGCGCCTGGGGAAGAACCCAGCGCACCGGGAAGCCTCAAAGCGCCCGATATCCACAGCAGCAAACTTGACGCGCTGGCGCAGCAGCGCAAAGACAGCGAAAACGTCCCCCTGACCACCAATCAGGGGGTACGTATTGCCGACGATCAGAATTCGCTCCGCGCGGGGAACCGGGGACCCACGCTGCTGGAAGACTTTATTCTGCGTGAAAAAATTACTCACTTTGACCATGAGCGGATCCCGGAGCGCATCGTCCATGCGCGCGGATCGGCGGCGCACGGCTATTTTCAACCCTACCGCAACCTGAGCGACGTCACGAAAGCCGATTTTCTCTGCGATCCCGCGAGGAAAACGCCGGTATTCGTACGCTTCTCTACCGTCCAGGGCGGCGCCGGCTCGGCCGATACGGTGCGCGATATTCGCGGCTTCGCCACCAAATTTTATACCGATGAAGGCATTTTTGACCTCGTCGGGAACAACACGCCGATCTTCTTCATCCAGGATGCGCTGAAATTCCCCGATTTCGTTCATGCCGTGAAGCCTGAACCGCACTGGGCTATCCCGCAGGGACAAAGCGCCCATGACACCTTCTGGGATTACGTCTCGCTGCAGCCGGAAACGTTACATAACGTGATGTGGGCGATGTCCGACCGCGGCATACCGCGCAGCTATCGCACTATGGAAGGATTTGGTATTCACACCTTCCGCCTGATCAATGCCGACGGTAAGGCCACCTTTGTCCGTTTTCACTGGAAACCGCTGGCCGGTAAAGCCTCTTTGCTCTGGGATGAGTCGCAAAAGCTGACCGGTCGGGATCCGGATTTCCATCGCCGCGATCTGTGGGAAGCGATAGAAGCCGGCGATTATCCGGAGTATGAGCTGGGTCTGCAGCTGATCCCGGAAGAGGATGAACAGGCGTTTGACTTCGATCTGCTCGATCCCACCAAGCTGATCCCCGAGGCGCTGGTTCCGGTACAGAGGGTCGGGAAAATGGTGCTTAACCGCAATCCGGATAACTTCTTCGCCGAAAACGAACAGGCGGCGTTTCACCCAGGCCATATCGTACCGGGGATAGATTTCAGCAACGACCCGTTACTGCAGGGCCGCCTTTTCTCGTATACCGATACGCAGATTAGCCGTCTGGGCGGGCCTAACTTCCATGAAATCCCGATTAACAAACCCACCTGCCCGTATCACAACTTCCAGCGTGACGGCATGCATCGGATGGATATTGATACCAACCCCGCCAACTACGAGCCAAACTCGATCAACGATAACTGGCCGCGCGAAACGCCACCGGCCCCTAAGCGCGGCGGTTTTGAGTCGTACGCCGAGCGCGTCGACGGTGAGAAAATTCGCCAGCGTAGCCCCTCGTTCGCCGAGTATTACGCCCACCCGCTGCTGTTCTGGCGCAGCCAGACGCCGGTTGAGCAGCAGCATATTATTGATGCCTTTAGCTTTGAGTTAAGCAAAGTGGTCCGGGTATGGATCCGCGAACGGGTGGTTGACCAGCTGGCGCACATCGATATCCCGCTGGCGCAGGCCGTTGGCAAAAATTTAGGCATCACGCTCAGCGACGAGCAGTGCAAGATCACGCCGCCGCCGGACGTTAACGGGGTGAAAAAGGATCCCAGCCTGAGCCTGTATGCTATCCCCGGCGGGGAGATCAAGGGCCGCGTCGTCGCCGTGTTGCTCAACGATCGCCCGGTAGCGCAGGATGTGCTGACCCTGCTGCAATCCCTGAAGGCGAAAGGGGTTCATGCGCGACTGCTTTATTCACGGATGGGGGAAGTGATTGCCGATGACGGCACGCGGCTGCCCATCGCCGGGACCTTTAGCGGTTCGCCGTCGCTGACGGTCGATGCGGTCATCGTCCCGGGCGGCGACTTGTCCCTTCTCAGCAACAGCGGGGAGCTGCATTACTACCTACTGGAGGCCTATAAGCATTTAAAACCGATCGTGCTGGCGGGCGACGGACGCCAGTTTAAGGCCCTGCTGCAGGTCGCCAGTCAAGGGGAGGAAGGCGTTGTCGAGGCAGACGTCATTGACGCTCCGGCGATGGATACGCTGTTCACGCTGATGGCGGCGCATCGGGTGTGGTCGCGCGCCGGTAAAACGGCGGCTATTCCGGCCTGACAGAAAAGGACCGCGCGGGATCCCGCTCGCCGGATGTCCGGTGAACGGGCGCAATCAGGGGAAGCCGGGCGCTTCCCCTCCACCCGCGTTAAACGTCGCGGTAGGTCCCTAAACGGTACCCGCGTTCGGCAACCGCATACTTGAGTGAGGCCGAGGTCAGCACCTCCAGCTCTGCCAGCCGCGGGTAGCAATAGGCGCTGCCCATGATGGTGTTATCAACAAACGCCGGGTGGCACATTACTTCCAGAGACGATTCGCCCCGCTGGATAGAGGCATCCAGGGTTTGTAAAAACAGCGCCTCCGAGATGGCCTCGCCGTAGAACTCACTGGCAAAACCGTCGCTGCTGCGCGCAGCATCCTGCGCCAGTTTGTCACGCTGAGCGAGCTGACGGTCAATACGCAGTGCCACCCCCTTCTCGCGCGCAAATGCGGCAACAATGGGATAAATCCGGGCGATCATATGCACATGGTGATGGCTGTCGATATGCGTCGGCTCGCAGCCAAACAGCTCGATAAACCGACGATACTGACACTCCAGCTCATGCGCGATTTCATCCAGCGGCAGGCTATCCTCTTCCGCCATTTGCCAAATCCACTTCCCCAGGCGCCCCTCCCGGGTCAGCCCCGGCATCGCCGACAAGGGTTCCCCCAGAGTCAGGACAAAATGCATCCCGACCCCCAGCTCCGGCACGCAGCGGCTCAGCTGGGCCGCGTGGCTAATCGCCGCCCCGTTAACCAGCGCCGTTGTTGAGGTGACCAGGCCATTTTTACAGGCTTCAATAATGCCGTAGTTCTGACCTTTGCTCAGGCCAAAATCGTCGGCATTAACGATTAACACGCGTTCCATCAGCTCTCCCGTTACGCTTTCAGTTTCTCGATTGTCGCGGCAAAGTTGGGCAGCCACTTTTCGTGCGCGAGGATCATTTCGCGCGCCAGCTGCTCAGCATCGCGGTCAGAGTGAATCAGCGGGCTCAAATTGAGCGCCAGCAACACATCGTCCAGCTCACCGCTCATCGCCGCCTGGCTGGCCGCCACTTCGAAGCCTTTGATGGTATAAATCAGCCCCAGCACTTTCTCATCAAAATGGGTGATGCGCGGTGTCGGCGTTGCCCCTTCGCGCCCCAACGTACAGGTCATTTCCACCGCCCAGTCCGCGGGGATGTTATCAATATGGCCATGATGCGGAATGTTAACGTAGTGCTCGGCCTGCTTGTCATTGTAGATGGCGTTAATCACCTCGCAGGCCGCATCGGAATAATAGGCGCCGCCGCGCAGCTCCAGCTCTTTCGGCTTCACATTCAGATCCGGATTTTTGTACAGCTCAAACAGCTGTTTTTCCACCTTCTGCACCACCTGGGCGCGCGCGCCGCCTTTGTAATACTCGCCCATTTCAATGGCCAGCATCTCTTTAGGTTTAAAGTAGTAGAGCAGATAGGAGCACGGAATCAGGCGCAGCGAGCGGATCAGCCCTTCGCTGAACGGTAAATCGAAGATATTTTTCACCGAGTTGGCGCTCAGGGTACCGGAGGCAACGCCATCGAGCAGTTCGTCGAAGCGCGATTTGCCATTCACCAGCACATCGCGAACGAACACCAGGTGATTGAGACCAAACAGGTCGATATGCAGTTCATCTTCCGGGGTCAGCTGCAGCACATCGGTGATAAACATTTTCATGCCGATCGGAATATTACACACGCCGATAAAGCGCTTAAAGTTGGTGTGGCGATACACCGCCTCGGTAACCATCCCCGCCGGGTTGGTAAAGTTGATGATCCAGGCATCCGGGCAGATCTCCTGTACATCCTTCACGATATCAAAAATCACCGGAATGGTACGCAGACCTTTAAACAGACCGCCGGCGCCGTTAGTCTCCTGACCGAGATAGCCGTGACTGAGCGGAATACGTTCATCTTTTTCACGCGCCTTCAGCTGGCCAACCCGCAGCTGCGTGGTGACGAAATGAGCCCCTTCCAGCGCGGCGCGGCGATCCAGCGTTTTGTAGACTTTCATCGGCACGCCCGCTTTTTCCACCATACGCTGGCACAGCGCATGGATAATATCGAGTTTCTCCTGCCCTTCTTCTACATCAACCAGCCACAATTCTGTTACCGGCAGTTCGTGATAACGTTTGATAAACCCTTCCAGTAATTCCGGGGTATAGCTGCTGCCGCCGCCGATAGTGACAATTTTTAATTTCTGGCTCATTATATTCTCCCTTGGGGCACTACGAATTGTACGTAGCCCACCCTCCGCCTGGAGACGGAAAGTTAAATTGAATATGTCCTGGCGCGGAACACTCCGCTCCGGTTAATTAATGCTGGTCAGTTGTTTTCGGTAATTGCTTGGCGTAAACGAGGTCAGCTTCTTGAATGTTTTAATAAACAGACTTGGGCTACTGTACCCCGATTCGTAAGCAATATCGGTTACCGAGTAGTTGGTGATTTCCAGCTGTTTCTTGGCGAAATTGATGCGAATATCATTAATAATCTGCATCGGCGTTTTACCATAATAGCGTTGGGTTGCCCGGGTTAAATATTCCTGCGTTTTCCCGGAGAGCGCGACCATATTTTCCAGCGCGCCTTCGCCAAACTTCAGCTTATCGTGCATATCTTCGACGGTATTTTTCAGCCATTGCGGAATGACATCCTGCACCGGCTCCTCGCGATAATGCCGTAAACGGTTAATGGTATAAAACGAGACCAGCTCAATAAATTCGTCAAACTCAGTTTCGCGAAAGTTCAGCGAAGCGATAACCGACTCGATGTAGCTGAGAAAGGTACTTTTTACCGCGTAGACCTGCGAAGCAACCAGACCAAACGGCAGCAGCGGCAGATAGTGTTTCTCAAAGAAACTTTTGCTGATGCCGACGTTAAGGATGCGAGTCGCGCCAAAAGCATAAAAACTCTGGTGGTGCGACCCCATCGGGATAAAGACAAAGTCCCCGCGCTCCAGCAACACCCGTTTGCCATTGATTTCCTGATAATAGCGCCCGGTTAAAACGATGGTGTACTCGTAATAATCATGCTGGTGAAGCCCGCTTACGCTCTCCGTTTTGTTGTAGATAACCACATGAAAATTTTTCCCGTTGAAAAGCTGTTGTTCCCGTGCGGTACTGATTTCGGTGGTTATCATCTTTGGCTGCCTCATCGTGTTGATGGCCTATTGTACCTTCTCATGCAGCTCAATCAATTCGGCAACCAGCTCACGCGCCAGCATTGAGGTCATCAGATGATCCTGCGCATGAACCAGTACCAGACTGACCTTCATTTTGCCTTCGCCTTCATCGCTTTCAATGAGCTGCGTCTGCACGCGATGCGCTTCGCTGAGCGCCATTCGCGACTGCTCCATCATGTTTTTAGCGGCGGCGAAATCTCCCTGCTTGGCCTGCTTAAGTGCAGCATATGCCAGGCTACGGGCCTGTCCGGAGTTGATAATCAGCCCCATCACCACCTCTTCGAGGTCATTCTCAGGTGCGTCAACCGCTTCGATATTGTCCAGATCAAACATAGTATTTCCTCATTTCTCAGGCGGTACGGGAAAGCTCCCGTACCGCTCGACATCAGAATTTCAGCGCGTTAGCGATATCTTCTTCGCTTTCCTGCTCTTCAATAACCGCCTGTGCCTTATTGGAGACCGCGACGAACGGCAGGTAAACCAGCACCGACACACACAGGTTGAACAGCGCCACGCAAAGTGCGGCGATACTCCCGTTACTGTTAAAGAACGCCCCGAGGCCGGTAGGCATGGTCCACGGCGCCAGGTTGGTCACCGGCGGGATAATCCCCATCGAGTAAGCAGCCAGCGTAATCGCCGCCAGAATCGGCTGAATCAGGACGAACGGGATAAACATCACCGGGTTCATGATAATCGGCAGACCAAACAGAATCGGCTCGTTAATCTGGAAGATGCCTGATGGCAGCGCCAGTTTCGCCACCTGGCGGTGATCTGCGCGGCGTGAGCCGATGAAGATGGCGATAATCAGACCCAGCGTGGCCCCGGAACCCCCCAGCAGGATATAGGAGTCGAGCATCGGCTTGGCCCAGAAGTGGAACTCTTTGCCCGCAGCGATAGCGGCTTCAACGGAACCGTACTGGTTGTACAGCGCGATGTTTTCCAGCGCCCACGGGGTCATGATGCCGTTGTCCAGTGCGGTCAGCGCCAGAGACCCGTGTACGCCGAAGAACCACAGCAGGGAGTTAAAGATAACGTAGGCCCAGCCCACCACGCTGCCCATCGACGCCAGCGGTCTGGAGATGGAGTCCATGATGATCTGGTGGAAGTTGCTGCCATGGTTGGCCAACAGCCAGGAGATAATGCCGAATACGGAGAGGATCAGGAAGCCCGGGATCAGCGCTGAGAATGAGCGTGATACCGAGGACGGTACGCTGTCCGGCAGGGTAATAACCCAGTTGCGACGGATAACAAAGGTGAACATTTCCGCCACCAGCAGGCCAATAATCATGCCCGAGATAATGTTTGCCCCACCCAGCCAGTTTGCGCCGACCGCATAGGCCTCGCCCACGCTGTAAGGTGTAACGGTCATAAAGGCAGCGACCGATAACAGCCCCGCAGCCAGCGGATCGACTTTACGCTCTTCAGCCAGCGCCATGCCAATAAAGAACGGCGCCATCAGCGACATTATCCCTAACGTCCCGTTATAAACGTTGCCGCCGATAGCCTTAAAGCCATTTAACGTTTCAATGGTCGAGCCATCCAGGCGAATACCCATTGAATAGAAGAAAGACCCCTCACCAAAGCTCAGAAAAACGTTGTTGATTAATACGAACATGGCCCCCGCGAGGGTCAGCGGCATTAATTTAATAAAGCCGTTTTTAATCGCATTAATGTGCGGTTGCTTTCCTATTTTAACTGCAAAAGGAAGGAGTACCTTTTCAAGCGAGTCAATCACTTTACTCATAGCAAATACCCTTAAAAGCCGTAATCGAATCATTACGGCATAGATGTATGAAATTACTCTTTGACGGGAAAATAAACTCTCACCTTTCGCTATGCCGAAAATCAGATAATGCTTTAACGCACTATTGACTCAGCGAAAACAAAAAAGATATTGAGTTTTAAAATTAAATTATTGTGCAGCAGCTTTCTTAATGGCCGCAACGGCCGCTTTTAGTACACCTAACCCATCGACTTTGCCATAAAGCACAGAGTCGATAACTTCCACCGGCTTATTCGACAACAGCCGCTGAATTTCCGGAAGCATATACGCAATTTGTGGACCTAATAATACGACATCGGCTTCAGGGCCTTTTTCTCCAGCAAGTGTCTCAGGATAGGCCTCAATGATGACCGGCACTTCATATTTTTCCGCCTGTGCACGCATTTTAGAGACCAGCAGTGAAGTAGACATTCCAGCCGAGCAAAACAAATAGATGTGTTTCTTTTCCATGAGCGCTTCCTCAATTTGTGAGACCTGGCGGCTTCAGTAGCACCTTCTGTCTGAAAGCCGGCGAAGACAGGTAATCATTCAATTAGTATTGTTTATGCATTGAGTATACGGCATCGTGCGGGGCCTGGATAATTCCTGGTTAATCAAAATTGTCTCTCATTGACCTCGTGTTTTGACTACCTTCACATTTCCCCCAAATAATTCGCGCAATTAAATAAGCATTAGCCATCATAAAAAAACCCGACCAATGGTCGGGCTTTCGTAGATCTCAGCATGTTGCATTACTTGCTGTTGCGCGGGTCGGTATCGTACTCCGCACAGGTCTGGTAGCCGGAGTTCATGACGCGACCGGTATCGTCGAGGGCAACAAAGTAGGTCTCCAGTTTACCATCTCGTTGACCCAGGATATAGGTCTGACAGGTTCCGCGTGCGTGGATCATGGTGACCTCAGAAGAGGGTTTACCGGCAATCTGTAAAACCTGTGACCGGGTCATCCCTTTTTTGACATCTTTGACGACCGGTTGAGTGAACTGATCGGCGGTACGATCGTAAGCCGTACAACCTGCCAGCATGGTCAAAACTGCTGCTGCGCCCAGAAATCCTGATAAATTCTTGTTCATATTGCGTCCTCTTTTATTCTGCGTGTTAATAAGCCTGGAATAAATACCGTTATTTTTCAAGCCGAAGGTACAAAAGGGGCAAATTTAAGCTCTTTCTAATAAAAAAATCCTATGTCATTGATTGCTTTCTTTTGCACCACTCAATTCTGTGATCCTTGTCGTTTTCCCGGCAAAGAGGTAGCTTTAACCCTTACTGGCAGCCAAACAGATTCACTTTCCGGAGGGCGCGATGACGCTACAACAAGAAATTATTCAGGCGCTGGGCGCAAAGCCCCAGATCGATGCTGAGGGTGAAATTCGCCGCAGCGTGGACTTTTTGAAGTCGTACTTGCAGACCTACCCTTTTATTAAGTCACTGGTTCTGGGAATCAGCGGCGGCCAGGATTCAACCCTGACAGGCAAACTTTGTCAGCAGGCGATCAATGAACTGCGTGCCGAAACCGGCGATGAAAAGCTGCAGTTTATTGCCGTACGCCTGCCTTACGGCGTCCAGGCGGATGAGCAGGATTGCCAGGATGCGATCGCCTTCATCCAGCCGGATCGGGTGCTGACGGTGAATATTAAAGGTGCCGTACTGGCCAGCGAGCAGGCATTGCGGGAAGCCGGTATTGAGCTCAGCGACTTTGTTCGCGGCAATGAGAAAGCCCGTGAACGCATGAAAGCGCAGTACAGTATTGCCGGGATGACCCACGGCGTGGTGGTAGGCACTGACCATGCGGCTGAGGCGATTACCGGCTTCTTTACCAAGTACGGTGACGGCGGCACGGATATCAACCCTATCTTCCGTCTCAATAAGCGCCAGGGTAAGCAGCTGCTGGCGCTGCTGGGCTGCCCGGAGCATCTGTATAAGAAACTGCCGACCGCCGACCTGGAAGACGACCGCCCGTCTCTGCCGGATGAAGCTGCGCTGGGCGTGACCTACGACAATATTGATGACTATCTGGAAGGTAAAACGCTGGATGCGAGCATCGCCAGAATTATTGAAGGCTGGTATCTGAAAACCGAGCATAAGCGCCGGACGCCGATCACCGTTTTCGATGACTTCTGGAAAAAATAACGCGTTCCCCACATATCTCTGACCCCGGCCATCGCCGGGGTTATTTTTTGCACTTTTCGCTACCTGAACGCCCTGCTATACTGGATAAATAACCAGCATCAGGAGCCCGTGTAGTGAGAAGGCAATCTGCCCCGCGTCTGGAATTCGACGCCGCGGCTATCTATGAATATCCCGAACATCTGCGTCCGTGGGTGGAGGCACTGCCTAATCTGCCGGGCGTTTATCTGTTTCACGGCGAGAGCGATACGCTCCCGCTGTATATCGGTAAGAGCGTGAATCTCCGCAGCCGGGTGCTGTCGCATCTGCGTGCCCCTGAAGAGGCGGCCATGCTGCGTCAGGCGCGGAGCATCAGCTGGCAGCGTACCGCGGGAGAGCTGGGGGCGCTGCTGCTGGAGGCGCAGCTAATTAAAGAGCGCCAGCCGCTGTTTAATAAGCGCCTGCGGCGTAATAAGCAGCTCTGCTCGTTGCTGTTGGAAGACGCACGCCCGCAGGTGGTGTACGCCCGTGAGGTGGATTTCTCCCGCCAGAATCATCTGTATGGCCTGTTCGCGAACCGGCGGGCGGCGCTGCAGGCGCTGAAAACCCTCGCTGACGAGCATCATCTTTGCTACGGGCTGCTGGGACTGGAGGCGCTCACTGCGGGGCGCGCCTGTTTCCGGCACGCGCTGGGGCGCTGCGCCGGCGCCTGCTGCGGCCGGGAAAGTCTTACCGCGCATCATGAAAGACTCCGCGCCCGGATGGCGCAGCTGCAGCTGGTGTGCTGGCCGTGGCCTGGGGCCGTCGCGCTGGAAGAGAAAGGCCCGGACCTCACCCACTATCACGTCATTCATAACTGGCTGTGGCTGGGATCGGTCGAGACGCTGGAGCAGGCGGAGACCTTAACGCGCCAGCCGGCCGGTTTTGATCATGACGGCTATAAAATTCTCTGCAAACCGCTGCTGAGCGGCCGTTTTACGCTGCATCCGCTCTCCCCTCGCTAGCACAAAAAAAACCGCCGGTCCTGCCCAATGCCTGACGGCGTATGTTGGGCAAGACCGGCGGTCTTCATTCAAAGCGCTGAGTTATTCAGCTGGTGCAGGCATTTTACCTTCTGGCGCTTTGCGATCTGTCAGATGCTTCTCAAAATTCGCATTGAACTGTTTTTTCTGTTCCGGCGTCAGAATGTTGTAAATCTTGTTCTGGGTTTCCATACGGGAAAGCGCCATCGCTTTATGCTGCGCTTCCATTTTATCGATCTGCGCTTCCGCTTTCGCTTTATCGAAGGTATCGCTGGCGATCAGCTCATGCATCGCGCGGCGTTCGTCGAGGGACGGACGTTTCATGTTCTCACGCTGGCCCTTCATGATGTCGCGGATCTGCTGTTTTTGCGCATCGGTCAGGTTCAGCCCTTTGAACATCATTTCGTGCTGGCCGCCATGCATTCCTTTATGGTGCATCATCGGTTTGCTTTCGGTCTGAGTCGCGGTGGTATCAGCAGCGTGAGCCAGGTTAGCCGCACCCAGAGCCAGTGTAGAGGCAACAAACAGAGCAGTAATCTTCTTCATATCCAGTCCTTACTTTAAGTTATTCTTACGGCGTGTTGCCGTGTTGACGAGATAAACTTTACGACGTTTATCGTCAATTAGTCAGAGCAAGAGTAAAACAATGAAAGTGTAAAAAACATTTTCTCACCAATTGTGGAGAAAATAAGGAAATTAAGGAGAGAATTGCAACAGAAAATATATAACGCATTGTTTTTGATTGGTTTTGATGGATTATAAAGCAGCAAAGATTAAAAACAAATCATTTATCCAGGAATAATCTGCAATCAGGTACCAGCGCACGAAAAAATAAGATTACGCGCACAAGATGACTATGCAAAATTAAACAGCCGCCCGAATGAGCGGCAGAATATTCGGCTAGCGGCTACGGTAAACGCTCCAGCATCAACCCGGCCCGCAGCCCGCGCGCCACAGACGGGTTAGGAAACAGAACAAACTCCTGTGCCTTTTCTACCACATAGCGGGTATCGCCATCTTCAGCAAGCAAGGTTCCGCCAGGAAAGGCGGTAAAATTGAGCGTCTGATCCGACATATAGAGGCGAAAATCATCGCTATGACGGGTAATTTGCTGCACCACCCGATAGCGCAGCGGCACCGGATCGGCGTCAACTACCGTCAGGTCGCCCACCAGCAAACGCATTAGCGCCCGTTGAGTGACGTTAAATTGCGCCAGATCGTTAGCGCCAAACGGTAACGCCTTACCGAGCTCCAGGGTACAGGAGAGCGCAGCAAAGCGTTCGCCGCTGAAATGGGTGAATGTCCCCGCGGGCTGCTGATGGAAGACCAGCGCCTCCAGCCCGGCCCCCCCCAGCCAACTTAAAAACCCCTCATCCCACGGGGCTTCCCGCGCCGGAAGTACGCCAAAGCGCGTATGCAGCGATCCGCGTATCGCGGTATGTAGATCGAGGTGCCAGCGGCTGCCCGTTCCGCTACCATAAAACCGCGTCAGTACCTGCTCCAGCTGACGCGCTCTGGCCGTTTCGTCGCTGACGGGAAAATGCTGCCAGCGCCCGCCAAACATCCGGTTCATATCGCTGTCCCGGTAGCGCTTATTTTCCCGCAACGCGAGCGGGTTGCCAAAGATCACCAGCAGCCGCCAGTGCAGCGGCAGCTCACCGCTAAACAGCTGCTGTAGCAGCAGATGGGTCATCTCCACCGGTGCGGTTTCATTGCCGTGGATACCCGCGGACAGAACCAGCGAACGCTCGCAGCGCGCATGCGGAGTCAGTTGCAATACCCCGCAGTCCAGCCAGTGCCAGCGAAAATGCGCCGTTTCGCCATGAAAATGGTGGGGCAAACGCCCCGCCAGAGTTAATGCCAGAAAGTCGTCCACGACGCCTCCTTGATAACGAAAACAGAGTCACAGCGACTGCTGGAACGGATAAACGGAACCCAGCTGCAGGATTTGGGTCAGCCGATCGAGAGCCTCGCGACCTTCGCTCAGCAGCTGTGGATCCGCCAGATCCGCCTGGGTGAGACGATCGCGATAGTAACGATCGACCCAGTCATTGAGGGTCACAAACACCGCCTCGTTCATCAACACCGCCGGATTCACCGCCCGCAGCTCCTCCTCCGTCAATACCACTCGCAGGCGCAGACAGGCCGGTCCCCCGCCGTTCGCCATACTTTCGCGCAGATCGTAAACCTGCAGTTCATCAATCGGGTTGTCTGCGGCCAGAAGCGTGTTCAGGTAGCGCCAGACGCCAGGATGCTCCTGCGCCTCCCGGGGGAGGATCAGCCGCATCGTTCCATCGGGCTTACTCAGCAACTGACTGTTAAACAGATAGGTCGCCACCGCCTCTTCGACCGTTACCGCGTGGGTCGGTACGATAACGGGCGTAAATCCGGCAACCTGCCCGGCAAGCTGACGCATCAGCTGCGGCTGATCGGCGAACGCCTGTTCATGGCAAAACAGCACCTGGCGATTACTCACCGCAATCACATCGTTGTGAAACACCCCTTTATCAATCACCGCCGGATTCTGTCGGGCAAAAATAACCTGCCGCGGGTTAACCTGATTCAGGCGCGCAACCGCCTGACTGGCTTCCAGCGTCTGCCGTGCCGGGTAGCGTCGCGGGCTTTCCCCCTCGCCCCCCTGCTGGCGGCCGTAGACAAAAAGCTGCAGGCCCGGCGCGCCATATTCGCCGCCAAGGCGATTATGGTTCGCTGCCCCTTCATCGCCAAACAGCGCCACCTGCGGCAAGGGTGGATGGATGGCAAAACGCTGTTCATCGGGGAAGATCGCGCGCAGCAGCGCTTCGGTCGTTGGCGCTTCGCTGGCGCGGTGGAATTTATCGTTCAGATTGGCCACGGTCAGGTGAACCCGGCCATCCAGCGAATCGGCCGAGGGGGAAACCGTCGCCGCGTTAGCCACCCACATTGACGAAGCCGAGCTCACCGCCGACAGCAGGTCCGGCGCCTGACGGGCCGCTTTCTCGATCACCTGCGGATCGCTGCCGCTGAATCCAAGCCGGCGCAGCAGGGGAACATTCGGCCGTTCCTGTGGCGCAATGACGGCCTGAGGATAGCCCGCATCCGCCAGCGCCTTCATCTTTTTCAGCCCCTGCTTCGCCGCCAGCTGTGGATTCGATACCCGATAGCGATGCCGTGTCGACGCCTCATTGCCAAAGGAGAGCCCGGCGTAATGATGGGTCAGACCGGGAAGCCCGTCAAAGTTGACCTCAAAGGCTTTCATCGTCCGCCACCTCGCAGGAAGTCGAGACCGGGACTGAGGGTCTCCGGCAGCGTCAGTTCCGGCGTTTCGAGACTTGCCATCGGCCACGCGCAATAATCGGCCGCGTACCACGCTCCCGGACGGTGGTTACCGGAGGCCCCCACGCCGCCAAACGGTGCGGTGCTGGCGGCGCCGGTCAGCGGTTTGTTCCAGTTAACAATTCCGGCCCGCGCCTCCAGCAGCAGACGGTCGAATTTCTCGCGCTCGGCAGAAATCAGCCCGCAGGAAAGCCCAAACCGGGTGGCATTCGCGAGGGTAATCGCCTCATCAAAATCGTCATAGCGCCAGACGCTGAGCAGCGGACCAAAAACTTCCTCATCGGCCACTTCCGCCACCGCCGTCAGCTCGATGATTCCCGGCGTCAGCAACGAGGTTCCGGCCCGCAGCAGCCGCGGCTCCAGCAGCGTTTTTCCACCTTTAGCAACGTGCCCGAGCCAGGCCTGATGAACCTTTTGCGCTGCCTGTGGCGAGATAAGCCCGCCGAGGAACGGCTGCGGCGACGCATCCCAGGCGTCGGGCACCAGTGTTTGTGACACTGTCACCAGACGTTCGAGAAACGCATCGCCCTTATCGCCGCGCTTCACTAACAGGCGACGAGCACAGGTACAGCGCTGTCCGGCGGTAATAAAGGCCGATTGAATGGTCAGATGTACCGCCGCATCAATATCCTGCGGGCCGTCGACAATCAGCGGATTGTTGCCGCCCATTTCGAGCGCGAGAATCTTTTGCGGCTGGCCGGCGAGCTGGCGGTGCAGCTGAAAGCCTGTCGCCGAGCTGCCGGTAAACAGCAGCCCGTCAATATCCGGTTGGGCGCTTAGCGCTTCGCCGGTTTCCCGTCCGCCCTGCAGCAAGTTCAGTACCCCCGGCGGCAGTCCCGCCTCGGCCCACAGCCTCACCACCGCCTCGCCGCTGTGCGGCGTCAGTTCGCTGGGCTTAAACACCAGCGTATTCCCCGCCAACAGCGCCGGCACAATATGCCCATTAGGCAGATGGCCGGGAAAATTGTATGGGCCAAACACCGCCAGCACGCCATGCGGACGATGGCGCAGCGTCGCCGAGCCGTCGCCCATAGCAGTCTGCGACTCACCGGTACGGCTATGGTAGGCCTTCAGGGAAATGGCGATTTTGTTGATCATCGCGCTGATTTCCGTTACTGCTTCCCACTGCGGCTTACCGGTTTCCGCGGCAATGACGGCGGTTAACGCTGTTTTGTTCGCTTCCAGCAGCGCGGCAAACTTTTCCACTATCGCCTGACGGACGCTGAACGGCTGTCTGGCCCACGTCGGAAAGGCCCGTCTCGCGGCACTGACCGCCAGCGCCACCTGCCCGGCGTCGGCGTCATTACCCTGCCATAGCAGCGCCTGGCTGACCGGGTTGGTTTTTGTCCGCGCCGGTCCGTGTCCACTCTGCCAGTCACCGTTGATCCATAAACTCATGATTTTTTCTCCTCGGGAATCAGACGCACCAGTCTCACCCGGTCGCCGACATGGCATTTCAGGGCATCCAGTTCGCGCGCGCTTAACAGCAGGCGATCGGTATCCGGATCGGCGTGCACCAGCAGCGCGCGAAACTGCAGATACTGCTCGTTGGCAACCAGGCATACCGGCCATTCCCCCGGCGCGGGCTGCCCTTCAGCTACGGTCACCAGCCGGCTTTTACGAATCGCCCGCACCCGGTCAATGTCGCACTCCAGCGTCGGCCCACCGTCGAAAATGTCGATATAGTTGCGGTAGCGAAACCCTTCTTTCTCCAGCACCGCACGTGCCGGCGCCGTTTGCGGGTGCACCTCGCCGATCACCGCGCGCGCCTCATCGGATAAAAAGTCGATATACAGCGGATGCTTCGGCATCAGGGCGGCAATAAAGGCTTTTTGCCCGGTCCCGCACAGGTAATCGGCACGGGAGAACTCCATAGCGAAAAAGCGTTTGCCGAGGCTTTCCCAGAACGGCGAATAGCCATGTTCATCAATCACGCCGCGCATCTCCGCCACGACTTTTTCATTAAAGTGCTCGCGGAACGCGGCCATAAACATGAAGCGCGATTTCGACAACAGATAGCCGTTGCCCTCTTTACGCCAGGCCGGGTCGAGAAACAGCGTGCACAGCTCGCTGCTGCCGGTGTGATCGTTGCTGAGAAACAGTGTCGGCAGCGCGTTGTAGACATTCAGCTCTTTTGAGGCATGAACCTGCGTCCCCACGCGGTAGTTGTACCAGGGATCGTTCAACCCCACCGCAACTTCGATAGCGCAAATCCCCACCACCGCGCCGCTGCTGGTCTCTTCAAGCACGAAAACATAGCCCTGTTCGCTTTTTGGCAGCTCCCCTCGCCAGGTTTGCTGCGAACGTTCAATCCGCGCCGCCAGCGTCTTTTCATCGGCAGGCAGCGATGTCAGGCCGCCGCCGGTTTCACCGGCCAGGGTCATCAGACCGGCCAGATCTTCGGCGACTACAGGACGAATCACCATCATGATGACGCTCCCGCGAGGAAGTGTTGGCAGGCCAGCTCAAAGCGATCCAGCCCGGTTTTGACCTCTTCCTCACTCACAATGAGCGCCGGAGCGAAACGCACCACGTTCGCGCCGGCAATCAGAATCATCAGCCCCTCTTCCGCCGCCTGGGTACTGATGGCTTTCGCCTTTCCGGCCCAGGCATCATTGAGGACGCAGCCGATCAGCAATCCCAGCCCCCGGATCTCCTTAAACAGGCCGTAGCGCGCGTTAATGGCGTTCAGTCGCTCGGTAAACCACTGGTGGCGCTGCTTCACGCCGTTCAGTACCGCCGGCGTATTGACGATCGACAGCACTTCGCCGGCCACCGCGCTGGCCAGCGGGTTACCGCCGTAGGTGGTACCGTGCGTCCCGACGGTCATGACGCTGGCGCAGGCTTCCGTTGCCAGCAGTGCGCCAATCGGGAAACCGCCGCCCAGCGCTTTCGCCGTCGACAGGACATCCGGCGTGACGCCATAGTGCATGTAGGCATACAGCTCGCCGGTGCGACCCACTCCGGTCTGGACTTCATCAAAAATCAACAGCGCATGGTGGGCATCGCACAGCTCACGCAGGCCGCGCAGGAAAGCCGGATCGGCGGGCACCACGCCCCCTTCGCCCTGCATCGGCTCGACAATCACCGCGCAGGTATTGTCATCGATAAGCGCCCGGGCGGATTCGAGATCGTTATAGACAGCATGCTGGATCTGCGGCGGCAGCGGGGCAAAATCCTGGGAATAGGCCGGCTGGCCGCCCGCAGAGACGGTAAACAAGGTGCGACCGTGGAAGGCATTTTTGAACGCGACGATGCCACTTTTATGGCTGCCGAAACGGTCGTGAGCATATTTGCGCGCCAGCTTCAGCGCCGCTTCGTTAGCCTCTGCGCCTGAGTTACAGAAGAAAACGCGATCGGCGAAAGTCGCATCGATCAGCTGTTTCGCCAGCCGCAGGACCGGCTCATTGGTATATCCGTTGCCGGTGTGCCAGAACTTTCCTGCTTGTTCCGTCAACGCGCGAATGAGCTGGGGGTGAGCGTGTCCCAGGGCATTCACCGCAATGCCGCCGGCAAAATCGATATACTCTTTTCCCTGCTGATCCCACAGGCGTGAACCTTCACCGCGTACCGGAATAAAAGCCGCTGGCGCGTAGACCGGCATCATCCATTCATCAAAATTGTTACGCGTAATTGACTGAGACATATCGACCTCTTCCGGTAAATAAAAAGTATGAATAATGTTAAAAATTATGGGTTATTACGCTGTAAATGTAGATTGCACGCTTCGTGCCAGCCAGAGGGGAAAATGCATAAATCAGAATCAAATAAGGAATATCAATAGGTTACGATTTCATTTTATGCACAATAAATGCATAAATAGTGAATAAATATCCTATCTGTCGGCCATAACAGTGAATAAATCAGATAGTTTATGCATCCGTAAGATATAATTCTGTATTTGTGATCCTCTACGAAATTTATTGTAGATATCCGCCCTTTTTTAGCGCAGCCTGCGCCGGAATGGTGCACGCTGGTTACGCCAGCGCCGCCAATCAGAACAACAGGCACAATAAAATGCCTTCGGGCAGCCAGCCCGGCGAATTTCTGCTACCATCCCTGCACTATTCACCTTGCACAGTGGCAGCGACTATGAAATTTCTCTCTTTTAATATCAACGGCCTGCGTGCCCGCCCCCACCAGCTGGCCGCCATCGTCGACAAACACCAGCCTGACGTCATTGGCTTACAGGAAACCAAAGTACACGACGACATGTTTCCGCTCGAAGAGGTGGCAAAGCTCGGGTACAACGTGTTCTACCACGGTCAAAAAGGGCACTACGGCGTGGCGCTGCTGACTAAAGAGACGCCTGTCGCCGTACGCCGCGGCTTCCCCAACGATGGCGAAGAGGCCCAGCGCCGCATCATCATGGCGGAAATTCCGTCCGCCTTCGGCAATGTGACGGTGATCAACGGCTACTTCCCGCAGGGCGAAAGCCGCGACCACGAAACCAAGTTCCCGGCAAAAGCGGCGTTCTACCAGAACCTGCAAAACTATCTTGATAGTGAGCTGAACAAAGATAATCCGGTGTTGATCATGGGTGATATGAACATCAGCCCAACCGACCTCGACATCGGCATTGGCGAAGAGAACCGTAAGCGCTGGCTGCGCACCGGTAAGTGCTCATTCCTGCCGGAAGAGCGGGAGTGGATGGCGCGGTTGCTGGACTGGGGTCTGGTTGACACCTGGCGTCAGGCCAACCCGGACAACCAGGATCGCTTTTCATGGTTTGACTACCGCTCCAAAGGCTTTGACGATAACCGCGGGCTGCGTATCGACCTGCTGCTGGCAAGCTCTCCGCTGGCGCAGCGCTGCGTAGAAACCGGTATTGATTACGACATTCGCGGTATGGAAAAACCGTCCGACCATGCGCCGGTCTGGGCCACCTTTAAACCGTAACGCGTTTTCTCCGTCGACTCTCCCGGCCTGACGGCCGCGGAGAGTCCGCTTATCCTGAGCAAAATCAATAAATCTGCGGTAAGACATTGTTGTAGTTCGCCATTTATTATACTGTCGCGCACGCCCTGGCGACCGGGGCGGAGGTTCACGGAACGCGGTTAAAACAGGAGACCCCCATGCAAAAGAAGCCGTCATAAAGCGGAATCTCAGCTGCTGCTGATTCTCGCCCTGCTCTGCGCCGCGGTGGCGATTATCTCCTTCTCCGGCTTTGTCGATCTGGTCACCCACTTCCGCCATCTCCAGTCGCTGATTCAACACAGCGGCCCGCTCGGCTGGACGCTCTATGTTGCCTTATTTATCGTCGCAACCCTGTGCCTGATCCCGGGCAGTATCCTGGTGATGGTCGGCGGCGTAGTCTTTGGCCCGGTATGGGGCACCCTGTTATCGCTGTGTGCGGCCACGCTGGCCTCGGCACTCTCTTTTTTGCTGGCCCGCTGGCTGGGTCGGGATCTGCTGCTGACATATGCCGGACATACCGCGACCTTTCAGGCTATTGAACGCGGTATTGCCCGCAGCGGTACTGATTTCCTGATATTTACCCGCCTGGTGCCGCTGTTTCCGTACAACATTCAAAACTATGCCTATGGCCTGACGGCCATTCCGTTCGGCTCATTTATGCTGATATCGGTCCTGACGACCCTACCGGGGCTGTTTATCTATACCCTGATGGCAAGCGAACTGGCCAGAGAGGGCATTACGTTGGGGTTTATACTGAAACTGAGCCTGGCCGGCCTCGCCTTATTTAGCCTCATTCAGGGGGCCAAAACTTTTGCCCGGCGGCGGCAGATCGATCCCGACACGCTGCAGGTTAGCCATGAAGAAAAATAACGCCCGTCTCATCTGGTATGGTCGCGCGGCGCTGGTCATCATCGTCGTCGCCGCGCTCGTCGCCTGGTGGCGTATCCCCGCCGTGAATGCGTTTATTCAGCACAGCCTGGCGGCTTTTTCCGCATTAGATCAGCACGCCATTGAGCGCTTTATTCACGCCTACGGACCGCAGGCGGCACTGGTTTCCTTTGCCTTAATGATCCTGCAGGCTGTCGCGGCGCCGCTCCCCGCCTTTCTGATCACCTTCGCCAACGCGTCATTGTTCGGCGCCTTCTGGGGCGCTGCGCTTTCCTGGACCAGCGCCATGGCCGGCGCCGCGCTGTGTTTTTTTATCGCCAGAGTGCTGGGCCGTGAAGCGGTTGAAAAGCTGACCGGAAAAACGGTGCTGCGCAGTATGGACGCCTTTTTCGACCGTTACGGCCAACAGACGGTGTTGATCTGTCGACTGCTGCCGTTTGTCCCCTTTGATCCCATCAGCTATGCGGCGGGTCTGACGTCGATTCGCTTTCGCCAGTTTATGTTTGCTACCGGCATCGGCCAGTTGCCCGCCACGCTAGTGTACTCGTGGGTGGGCAGTCAGTTAACCGGCGGGACATTCTGGTTTATTAGCGCATTATCGGTTCTGTTTGCGCTGATGCTGATTATCTTTATAGCTAAAGCCTGCTATCTCGAACGTCATAAGAGGAAATCCTGATGAGGTTGCCGCCGCTGCGCACCATCCCCCTGATCCTGCGCCCGCAGGCCTGGCTGCATCGTCGTCACTATGGCGAGGTGCTTAGCCCTATTCGCTGGTGGGGACGTATTCCGCTGGTCTTTTATCTGGTGTCGATGTTTGTCGGCTATCTTGAACGCAAGCGTTCGCCCCTTGATCCGGTGCTGCGTGCACTGGTCAGCGCCCGCGTCGCTCAGATGTGTCTATGCGAATTTTGCGTGGACATCACCAACATGAAACTGGCTGAACGCACCGGCAGCGACGATAAACTCCTCGCCGTTGCCAGCTGGCGCCAGAGCCCGTTGTTCAGCGAACACGAACGTCTGGCGCTGGAGTATGCCGAAGCCGCCAGCCTTACGCCGCCAACGGTCAACGATGCGCTGCGCGGCAAACTGATGGCGCGCTTTGATGCCCAGGCCCTGACCGAACTCACGGCGCTGATCGGCTTACAAAATTTGTCGGCACGGTTTAATTCCGCGATGGCGATCCCGGCGCAGGGCCTGTGCCAGATCCGCCAGCCAACCTCTTCAGAAGACGCCAAATCATAAGGAGCGGATCATGCGCTACTGTTTACTCTGGCTCGCGGCGCTGCTGTGCGCCCCGCTTGCCGCTCACGCCGACGATAACTGGCAACAGATCGCTCGCCAGGCCCACGGACAGACGGTCTGGTTTAATGCCTGGGGCGGCGACCCGGCGGTAAATCGCTATCTCGACTGGGTCAGCGCTGAGGTGAAACGCGATTATGCTATCGACCTGCGCATTGTGCATATCGCCGATGCCGCGGATACGGTAAAGCGCCTGCAAACGGAAGCCCGTGCCGGGCGCACGAATAATGGCTCCGTCGATCTGCTGTGGGTCAACGGCGAGAACTTCCGCACCCTGAAAACCGCCGGCCTGCTGCAAACCGGATGGGCGGAGACGCTGCCAAACTGGCGCTATGTTGATACCCGCCAGCCGGTGCGTGAAGACTTCTCCCTGCCGACCGAAGGCGCAGAGTCGCCGTGGGGCAGCGCGCAGCTCACCTTTATCGCCCGACGTACGCAGACGCCGACGCCGCCTGACAGCCCGGAGGCGCTGCTGACCTTTGCCGCCGCGCATCGCGGCGAGGTCACCTATCCGCGTCCGCCGGACTTTACCGGTACCGCCTTTCTCGAACAGTTGTTGTCTGACCTGACGGAACGCCCGGACGCGCTGCGTCTCCCCCCGGACCCGCAGACGTTTGCCGCCGTCACCGCACCGCTGTGGCGCTATCTCGATAGGCTTCATCCCCTGCTGTGGCGGGAGGGGCGCGACTTCCCAGGCTCGCCGGCCCGCATGGATGCCATGCTGGCGAACGGCACGCTCCGCCTGTCGCTGACGTTTAACCCGCTGCATGCCCGGCAAAAAGCGGTCAGCGGCGAGCTGCCGAAGGACAGCTATGGCTTTGGTTTTAAGCGCGGGATGCTCGGCAATGTGCACTTCGTGACCATTCCGGCCAATGCGCGCGCCCCGGCGGGCGCCAAAGTGGTGGCCAACTTCCTGCTCTCCCCGGCGGCACAGCTGCGTAAAGCCGATCCGGCAGTGTGGGGCGACCCCAGCGTGTTAAACCCGCAGAGCTTACCCGACGACCAGCGCCAGGCGCTGCAGGCGCTGACTCCACAGAACCTGCCGCCGGTACTGGCGGAACCCCACGCGGCCTGGGTTGATGCCCTGGAGCAGGAATGGCTGCGCCGTTACGGTACCCACTGATTCTGCTGGCCTGGGGAATCATGGCGCTGATTTACCTGCCCGTCTTCCCGGCCATTGCGCTCATGATCGCCCCGGCGTTCCGCCTCGCCTGCTGGCAGGCGCTGTTCGCCGATCCTCAGATTTGGCAGGCGCTGGCGGCGACCCTGATCTCCACGCTCCTCGCGCTCGGCGGCGCGCTGCTGATAAGCCTGACCCTCGTCGCCGCGCTCTGGCCTTCCCGCGGCTGGCGTCAACTGGCGGGACGCCTGCCGCTCCTGTTAGCGGTGCCTCACGTCGCCTTTGCCACCGGCGCGCTGCTCCTTTTCGCCGAAGGCGGCTGGTTGTATCGCATCTGTTCCGTTTGCTCTCCGCTGGCCGATCGCTACGGCATTGGTCTGGGGCTGACGATGGCCATCAAAGAGAGCGGATTTTTGCTGTGGGTGATCTACGGTCTTCTGAGCGAAAAGCGCCTGGCGGAGCAGGCCACGGTCCTGAAAAGCCAGGGATACGGCCGCTGGCAGTGTCTGAACTGGCTGATATTGCCGACGCTGTTGCCTTCACTGGCTATCGTTCTGGTGGCCACCGCCGCGTGGAGCCTGTCGACGGTGGATGTCGCGCTGGTGATCGGGCCGGGCAACCCGCCTACGCTTGCCGTACTCGCCTGGCAATGGTTAAACCAGGGGGATGATATGCAGCAGGCGAAAGGCGCCCTCGCCAGCCTGCTGTTACTGCTCATACTCGGAGGGTTGCTGGTTTGCGCCTGGGGTGGATGGCGTCTCTGGCAGCGACAGATCCCTGACCTGCGAGGTATTCGTCGTCCGCAGCCGCGCGCCCTCGCCGGACGGCTGCTGGCAATTGGCCTGCCGTTGAGCGGTCTGCTTTGCGCGCTGTTGCTGGCGGCGCTGGCGCAGTGCGCCTCTGCGCTAAACGATAGCCTGGCGAACAGCCTGGGGCTGGCGCTTCTCGCCTGCCTGGCGGGGGCGCTTATCTGCCTGCTGTGGCTGGAGTGCGGCCCTTCCCGCGGCGATGGCTGGGTCTGGCTACCGCTGGTTCTGCCCGCACTGCCGCTGGCCGACGGCCAGTATCAACTGGCGCTGTATACCTGGCAGGATGGGCAATTTACCACCGTCTTGTGGGGCCATCTGCTGTGGGTAGTGCCGTGGATGCTGTTTGTTCTGCGTCCGGCGTGGCGTCACCGCGATCCGCGTCTGGAACTGGTAGCGCGAACCCTTGGCTGGGGGCGCTGGCAAAGAGTCTGGCGGGTAAAACTACCGATGCTGGTACGCCCGCTGCTGATGGCGCTGGCCGTCGGCTTCTCGGTCAGCATTGCCCAGTATCTGCCCACCCTGTGGCTGGGGGCTGGGCGGACGCCGACATTAACCAGCGAAGCCGTGGCGCTCAGCAGCGGCGGCGATACCTCAACGCTCGCCGCGCAAGCATTATGGCAACTGCTGCTGCCGGCGATTGTCTTTTCCCTGACCGCCCTGCTGGCCTGGCTGGCAGGCCGCTATCGACGAGGATTACGCTAGTGCTCACCGTAAACAACCTGACCCTGACGCTGCATCATCGTCCCCTGCTGCAGGAAATCGCATTTTCCGTCTCGCCGGGAGAAGTGCTGACGCTGATGGGGCCATCCGGCAGCGGCAAATCCACGCTTTTCGCCTGGATGATTGGCGCGCTGGAGGCCCCTTTTCATGCCAGCGGCGAGCTGTGGCTCAACAACGAACGCTGCGATGAACGCCCCACTGAGCGGCGGCGGATTGGGATTTTGTTTCAGGATGCGCTGCTGTTTGACCATTTCAGCGTCGGGCAAAACCTGCTGCTGGCGCTGCCGGCAGACATCCGCGGCGCGGAGCGCAAAATTCAGGTGCAGCAGGCGCTGGAACGGGCCGGACTGGCCGGGTTCAGTTCCCGCGATCCGGCGACACTCTCCGGCGGCCAGCGCGCCCGCGTCAGCCTGCTCCGCGCGCTGCTGGCGCGCCCGCTGGCACTGCTGCTGGATGAGCCGTTTAATCGCCTGGATGCCGAACTACGCGCCGGTTTTCGCCGCTGGGTATTTGATGAGCTGGCGCGCCTCGCCATTCCGGCGGTGCTGGTGACTCACGACAGTGACGATATTCCCGACCGCGGCCGCTGTCTGAATATGCGCAACTGGCAATGAAAACCCTGCTAACCTGCGTTATCGCAAAGAATTCCCGCCGGGAGCAGCGGAAAATGTGCGCTCAATTTTCTCTTGTCGGGCATTTCGATGAAACGTGTTTCTCAATTGACCGCACTCGCCCTGCTGATCGGGCTTGCTGCTTCCACCTCCTTCGCCGCTGAAACCATGCCAACGCTGACGCTCTCCACGCTCCAGGGCCAGCACGGTATCGCGATTGATACCCGCCCGAGCGCGTTCTACAACGGCTGGCCCCAACAGGCCAACGGCCCGCAGGGTCACGAACCGCAGGCGCTGAATCTCTCCGCCAGCTGGCTCAGCGCCATGAACGATGAACAGCTTAGCGCGTGGGCCAGACAGCATCAGCTGCAGGCCGAGACTCCCGTCGCGCTGTACGGCAGCGAGACAGACAACGCGAAAGTCGCCTCGCGCCTGCAGGCCGCAGGGTTTACCCATCTCAGTACCCTAAGCGATGCGCTGAGTCAGCCCGATCGCCTGCAAAAGCTGCCGCACTTTGAGCAACTGGTTTACCCGCAGTGGCTGCACGATCTGCAGCAGGGTAAAACGGTAGCCGCCGCACCGGCCGGACAGTGGAAAGTGATTGAAGCGGCCTGGGGCGCGCCAAAATTCTATCTGCTGAATCATATTCCCGGCGCCGGATATATCGACACCAACGAGGTCGAAAGCGAACCGCTGTGGAATAAGGTCTCCGATGCGCAGCTGAAAGCGCTGCTGGCGAAACAGGGTATTCGTCATGACACCACGGTGATTCTCTACGGCCGCGACGTCTACGCCGCCGCCCGCGTGGCGCAGATTCTGCTGTATGCCGGGGTGAAAGATGTGCGTCTGCTCGACGGCGGCTGGAAAAGCTGGTCCGATGCCGGTCTGCCGGTCGAACGCGGCATGCCGCCGGAACAAAAACCGGCGCCAGACTTCGGCGCGCCGATCCCCGGTCAGCCGCAGCTGATGCTGAACATGGAGCAGGCGCGCGCGCTGCTCCATCGTCAGGATGCGTCGTTGGTCAGTATCCGTTCGTGGCCGGAGTTTATCGGCACCACCAGCGGCTATAGCTATATCAAGCCCAAAGGCGAGATTGCCGGCGCCCGCTGGGGGCATGCCGGGAGCGACTCCACCCATATGGAAGACTTCCACAACCCGGACGGCACCATGCGCAGCGCGGAGGATATAACCGCCATGTGGCGACAGTGGAATATTCGTCCCGATCAGCAGGTGTCGTTCTACTGCGGCACCGGCTGGCGCGCCTCAGAGACCTTTATGTACGCCCGCGCGATGGGCTGGAAAAATGTCTCGGTGTACGATGGCGGCTGGTACGAATGGAGCAGCGATCCGAAAAACCCGGTGCAGACCGGCGTGCGCGGTCCGGATAGCAGCCAGTAATCGCGTTATGCCTGACGCTGAAGCTGCTTCAGCGTCAGGTAGCCGCTGTAAATACGGGTGGCGGTGGTCAGCCAGCACAGTGCGCCGAACAGCCACGCCAGCCAGGCGAAATGCGCGGGAAACAGGCAGCACAGCACGAACAGCAGGATGGTTTCACTCCCCTCCGTCAATCCCCCCAGATAGTAAAACGATTTATGAGCGTAGCCCGGGTTGGCTATCTGATGTTTGGCCGCCAGCGCCGCAAAGGCGAGAAAACTGCTGCCGGTTCCGATAAAAGAAAAAAGCAGCCAGCCTCCGGCCACGGCGTTTTGCGCCGGATCGGCGATAATAAACCCGAACGGTACCAGGGCATAAAACAGAAAATCGAGGGAAATATCGAGAAATCCCCCCGCGTCGCTCAACCCGCGGCGACGCGCCAGCGCGCCATCTAACCCATCGAGAAGCCGGTTCACTACAATCGCCGCCAGCGCCGCCCCGTACCAACGAAGTCCCAGAAACGGCAGCGCCAGAACGCCAATGGCGAAGCCCGTCAGGGTCACGCCGTCGGCTGAGACGCCGAGGCGATCCAGCCGCGCGGCGCAAACATTGAGCAAGGGTTTCAGGCGAGGATGCAGATGACTATCGAGCACAACATATCTCCGATGGGCTAAAGGTTGTCTGGCAAAGACAAAGGCGGTGATAATAGGCCATTATCCTGCCCGGAACGATGATTCAGATGCAAAAAACGCTTGATGTTGTAGCCGCCATTATTGAACAGGATGGCAAAATTCTGCTGGCGCAGCGCCCACCCCACGCCGATCAGCCCGGCCTGTGGGAATTTGCCGGCGGCAAAGTGGAACCCGGCGAGAGCCAGCCGCAGGCGCTTATCCGTGAGTTGCAGGAAGAACTTGGTATCACGGCGGAGGTTGAGCGCTATATCGCCAGCCATCAACGGGAGGTCTCCGGCCGCCTGATTCACCTGCACGCCTGGTGGGTGGCGCGCTTTAGCGGCTTTCCCACCGCCCACTATCATCGCCAGCTGCGCTGGTGCACGCCGCAAGAGGCCCTCGCCTTCGACCTTGCTCCGGCAGATATTCCGCTGCTGAACGCATTTATTGCCCAACGCACCGCCGATCTTCCCCGTTAATTCCCTGCCACTGGCGTCATCGTTTTTAGTTATGACTGACGCCAGATTATAAATTTTCCTGTCTGGATAATTTTTCCTTGCTTGCCTGATGATTGCCGGTGTTATAGTCGGAAAATCGGTCTTTTCAAGGGCCGAATAATAAAAAAAGAGATACAAAATCATTCAGATTGCATCGGGCGGCCGCAGAAGCGCTCCCGAAGCGGGCAGCGAGGCAATCTGTAACGTGACGCGTATACATGCAACCACAACCATAAGGGGAAATTATATCTATGGATCAGATGTGCACTCTGGAAAGCTTTCTCACCCGCGTTCAACAGCGCGACCCGCATCAAACCGAATTTGCTCAGGCCGTCCGTGAAGTTATGACCACGCTGTGGCCTTTCCTTGAGGAAAACCCGCGCTATCGCCAGCTCTCTTTGCTGGAACGTCTGGTTGAACCAGAGCGTGCTATTCAGTTCCGCGTCGTCTGGGTCGACGACCGTAATCAGGTTCAGGTTAACCGCGCGTGGCGCGTACAGTTCAACTCGGCAATTGGTCCGTATAAAGGCGGCATGCGTTTCCACCCATCGGTTAACCTGTCGATTCTCAAGTTCCTCGGCTTTGAACAGACCTTTAAAAACGCCCTCACTACGTTGCCAATGGGCGGCGGAAAAGGCGGCAGCGACTTCGATCCGAAAGGTAAGAGCGACGGTGAAGTGATGCGCTTCTGTCAGGCGCTGATGACCGAACTGTATCGCCATTTGGGCCCGGACACCGACGTTCCGGCAGGCGATATTGGCGTGGGCGGCCGTGAAGTCGGCTTTATGGCCGGGATGATGCGTAAACTCTCCAACAACAGCGCCTGCGTGTTCACCGGTAAAGGGCTCTCCTTCGGCGGCAGTCTGATTCGTCCGGAAGCGACCGGCTACGGTCTGGTGTACTTCACCGACGCGATGCTCAAGCGTCACGGCCTGGGCTTCGAAGGGATGCGGGTGGCGGTTTCCGGTTCCGGTAACGTGGCGCAATATGCTATCGAAAAAGCGATGGCCCTCGGCGCCCGCGTGATCACCGCCTCCGACTCCAGCGGCACCGTTGTCGATGAAGCCGGCTTTACCCCGGAAAAACTGGCCCGTCTGTGCGAAATCAAAGCCAGCCGCGACGGCCGCGTTGCCGACTACGCCCGCGAGTATGGTCTGACCTACCTCGAAGGCAAACAGCCGTGGTCCGTTCCTGTGGATATCGCGCTGCCTTGCGCCACGCAAAACGAACTGGATGTCGATGCGGCGCGCCTGCTGATCGCTAACGGCGTGAAGGCCGTTGCCGAAGGCGCTAACATGCCGACCACCATCGCCGCCACCGATCTGTTCCTCGAAGCGGGCGTGCTGTTCGCGCCGGGCAAAGCTGCGAACGCCGGCGGCGTCGCCACTTCCGGACTCGAAATGGCGCAGAACGCAGCCCGTATGAGCTGGAAGGCCGAGAAGGTCGACGCCCGCCTGCACCACATCATGCTGGATATTCACCACGCTTGCGTTGAATACGGCGGCGAAGCGCAGCAGACCAACTACGTCCGCGGCGCCAATATCGCCGGTTTTGTCAAAGTGGCCGATGCCATGCTGGCGCAGGGCGTCATTTAAGACGTCGTGGTTCTCTGCCGCCGTCCCTTACCCCCCGGGGATGAGCGGCAACCATAAAAAAACCCCGGAAGACCGGGGTTTTTTTATGGGTTTTCCGTGGCGGAATCCGCGGCGGGCTTCTTGTCTTTCGTTTTCGCTTTGCTTTTACCTTTGCTAAAACTCTTTTTACCGCCGCCCGGGGCGACAATGCCGCGGAACTGACGCACCGGCGTACTCCTGGCCTGCTCAATCAGCTGATAAAGCGTGCCGACCAGCGGCTGCATAAAGTCCTGATAACGGCACTGCTTCTCGCTGATTTGCGTCAGTACCGACTCCCAGTGAGCGGTCATATCCGGCCGCGCAGCCATCTCCGGCAGGGAGTGAATCAGCGCGCGTCCGGCATCGGAGGAGTGAATATAGCGTCCCTTTTTAACTAAAAAGCCCCGCTTAAACAGCAGCTCGATGATCCCGGCGCGGGTCGCTTCCGTACCCAGACCGTCAGTCGCACGCAGAATCTTTTTCAGTTCTTTATCCTGCACAAAACGGGCAATCCCGGTCATCGCCGACAGCAGCGTTGCATCGGTAAAATAGCGCGGCGGCTGAGTTTGCCGCTCCACCACTTCGCCCTTTTCACACAATAGCTCGTCGTCTTTTGCCACGACCGGCAGCGGGGTACCGTCGTTCTCTTCATCCCGCTCTTTGTTACCCAGCAGCGCGCGCCAGCCAGCTTCGGCGAGGAAACGCGCTTTGGCGACAAATTTGCCATTGGCAATATCAAGATCGATCTGACACTTGCGGAACACCGCATCCGGGCAGAACTGCATCAGATACTGGCGCGCAATCAGGCTATACACCTTCTGTTCGTTATCGGACAGTTTCACCTGACTGCTGCGGGCGGTCGGGATGATCGCATGGTGCGCATCAACTTTTTTATCGTCCCAGCAGCGGTTGCGGATTTCCGGATCAACCGCCGGCTGCGGCAACAGATCCTCCGCATGAACCCCGATGGCATTAAGAACCGCATGCCGACCGGCAAAATGCTCTTCCGGCAGATAGCGGCTGTCCGAACGCGGATAGGTAATCAGTTTGTGGGTTTCATACAGTTTCTGGCAGATATCCAGCACGTTTTGCGCGCTAAAGCCAAAGCGCTTCGCCGCCTCAATCTGCAGCGTCGAAAGCGAAAACGGCAGCGGCGCCGGCTCCGAATCTCGCTTATCGTTGTAGGCGGTCACCCGCGCTGGCTGGCCCGCAATGCGCGCCACCACGTGTTCGGCCAGCGGACGATGCAGCAGACGCCCCTCTTCATCCTGATACGGTTCGCAGGCATCGCTCGGCACCCAGGTGGCGACGAAACGCTCATCCTTCGGCGTCACGATATGCGCCTTGACGTCAAAGAAATCTTTGGCGACAAAGTTCTCAATCTCTTCGTCACGCCGCACTACCAGCCCCAGCACCGGCGTCTGCACCCGCCCGACCGACAGAACGCCCTGGTAACCGGCATTGCGGCCGAGCAGCGTATAGGCGCGGGTCATATTAATCCCGTAGAGCCAGTCAGCGCGGGCGCGGGCCAGAGCCGAAACGCATAGCGGAATAAACTCGCTGTTAGCGCGCAGGCGAGATATCGCCCGCTCCACCGCCTGCGGGTTGAGATCGTTTATCAGGCAGCGCTGGACCTGCTGGCGCTTTTCCGGCGCCAGCTGCAGATAGTCGAGAACTTCGTCGACCAGCAGCTGTCCCTCTCTGTCCGGGTCACCGGCGTGAATCACCTCCTGCGCATCGCCCAGCAGACGCTTGATGACGTTGAGCTGTTTGGTCACCGACGGTTTTGGCTGCAGCTGCCACTTTTCCGGCACAATAGGCAGGTCGAGCAGATTCCAGCGCGCATAGCGCCCGTCATAGACGTCCGGCTGAGCCTGCTCGAGCAAATGGCCGATACACCAGGTGACCACCTGCCCGTTACCGCACTCAATATAACCATCACCTTTGCGATGCGGTTTGGGGAGCACGTCGGCGATGGCGCGACCAAGACTGGGTTTTTCCGCAATAAACAACCGCATGTAATCAACGGATCTCGATCATGGGACGTCCGCCGCGTGCGGTCACCAGCTCGCCGATGGCGGCAAGCTTAATTCCGAACTCTTCGGCTGCGGCACGCACTTCGGCTTCCGCTTCCGGCGTCACCGCCAGTAGCAGACCGCCGGAGGTTTGCGGGTCACACAGCAGATCGCGCCACGCTGCCGGCATGTCGCCCATCAGATGGCCGTAGCTGGCAAAGTTGCGCCCGGTGCCGCCGGGAACGGCGCCCGCCGCAATGTACTCTTCAACGCCCGGCAGTTTCGGGATATCCGCGTAGTTCAGTAGCGCCTGAACACCCGCGCCGCGACACACTTCGCTCAGATGACCCAGCAGGCCGAAACCGGTAACGTCGGTCATCGCTTTTACGCCGCCGATGGTGGCAAAGGCCGCGCCGGCGAGGTTCATCTGGCACATGGTTTCCGTTGCCAGCCCCTGGTGCTCCGGTTTGAGCAGCGATTTTTTCTCTGCGGTGGTCAGCACGCCAATGCCTAGCGGCTTGGTGAGATAGAGTCTGCAGCCCGCCTCGGCGGTGCTGTTTTTCTTGATCCGCTCGGTGGGCACCACGCCGGTGACCGCCAGACCGAAAATCGGCTCCGGGGCGTCAATCGAGTGGCCACCGGCCAGGGAGATACCCGCCTGCTGGCAGGCAAAACGCCCGCCGTCCACGACTTCGCGGGCAATTTCCGGCGCCAGGGTATTAATCGGCCAGCCAAGAATGGCAATCGCCATAATCGGTTTTCCACCCATCGCGAAAATGTCGCTGATGGCGTTGGTGGCGGCAATACGGCCAAAGTCGAACGGGCTGTCGACTATCGGCATAAAAAAGTCGGTGGTGCTGATGATCGACGTCCCGTTGCCAAGGTCGTAAACCGCCGCATCATCACTGGTCTCATTCCCCACCAGCAGGTTCGGATCGATAAACTTCGCCCGATCGCTCTTCAGAATAGTTTCCAGTACTTTAGGGGAAATTTTACAACCACAACCGGCTCCGTGGCTGTATTGCGTTAAACGAATAGCTTGCTCGCTCATGGACATCTCCTGTCATTGCAATCCCGCTATGGTAGCGCTCAAACGCCAAGGTGGTAAGTATGACAGTCCGAAATCGCGAATGGTTGCTCATTAAGCAGACAAATAGACGATTTTGCGATGGACAACCCTCTTGACCGCGCTATTTTCACTGTCGCTGAAAGTCCGATGAGGTTCAGGATTATCAGACATCTCAGACAAAATGCGGATCGGCGGGACGGTAAAAATCAGCGCCTTCCATCGCGAAATTCTGCGCCCGGGATCCTGCCGCCATTTTCACGCTTAGCGGGCCAGCCTGCCACCGAGCGACAGCGCGCCGCTATGGCGCTTCTCGACGTAGCTCAAGCGTAAAATCATAGTAATCATTCAGGCACCAGGTCCGGGTGTATTCCACGGGCCTGTCATCGTAGGTGAAGCCAATCCGGGTCACCAGCAAAAGCGGCTCATCTTGTTTGATGTTCAGATAGTAAGCCAGCTGACCGTCCGTTGATACGGCCCTGAAGTGCTGAGTTGCCCGCAGTACCGGTGAGCCTTTGGTCTCCAGGTGCTGATATAACGATTCATCCATTTCGCTGATTTTATCCAGCAGAAGCGCCGGCAAAACCGCCGTCTGCAAAGAAACGGCGATACCGTTAATTTTTCTGAGCCGGGTCAATTCGACAATTTCACTTTGACCCTCTGTCAGTTGCAGAGCATGGCGCTCCTCCTGGGTTGCTAACCGCCGCAGATATCCCACCAGCTCGCTTTGCGCTGTGCCTCCGCTCGCTGCCGCCATTTCAGTAAAACTTTCCAGCGACGGCAGGGACTGGCGCACATGCGGAGCCACGAAGGTCCCGGATCCCTGATTGCGGATCAGCACCCCCTCCTCCAGCAACTGCTGTAATGCTTTTCGGGCTGTGCCTCGCGCAATATTCAGCATCTCTACCAGCGCCCGTTCTGACGGCAGAACATCGCCAGGACGGAGCCGGCCTTCAGAAACGGCTAACTTAATGGCATTCACCAGTTGCATATACAGCGGCAACGCGCTGGATTGATCGAGATAAAACCCGGGATGCGAAGTTGTGTTCATCGTCTCTCTGCGCAAGTGGTAACTGGTCCAGTTTCTGTGAACCAATTCTTAACCAGGAATCGCTCGTTGTCATCCTCAAATCAGCGACAGAGAAAAGCCTCTCAGATCACAAATTGGCCATTTTGTCGTAGGCAGGATCCATTTTTATTCTGTATGGTTCACTAATGGTACACAAGTGGTTTAGTTTTAACTGAACCAAAGATGGCTGATGATGACTGAGGTAAATTGATGCAGGGAATTTTTTCCGCCAGCATGCCGCGGCGGGTCGAGGCGCTGATACTGCCTGCTCAGGCCGCAGGAAAAATCAGAGAACTGACTCAGCAACGAGGCATATATCAATGACAACTAAACGTTTACTGGACTGCTGTGCTTCCGATTTTGTGTCGATGAATAAAGCGCAGCTGCTGTATGCCATTCGCGCCAGCGAAGGCCGGGTCATGGTCAGTGAATCTATCGCCATCACTCAGCCATTGCTGAACAATGTCACCAATGCCGAGCTTGCCGCATCGCAGGGCGCGGATATCCTGCTGATTAATATGTTTGACTGTGAAAACCCGCATATTGAGGGGTTGCCTGCCGATATCGCGCCGGAAAAAACGCTGCATGAACTGCAGCGCCTGACCGGGCGTATTATTGGTGTCAATCTGGAGGCCGTAGACCCGGAATTTGCGGTTGCCCATGACGATATCTGGAAAATGAGACCGGGGCGCTCGGCAACGGCTGACAATGCCCGTAAGCTGGTCGCCATGGGGGCGAAAATTCTGGTGTTAACGGGCAACCCGGCTAACGGAGTCAGCAACCGGGCGCTGGGGATCGCCGCCGAAGAGATTCGCCAGGCGGTGGGCGACAGCGCGGTGATTATCACCGGGAAAATGCACGGTGCGGGAGTGGTGCGCGAAAGCGGCAGCAGCATTATCAGCGAGCAGGATGTTAGCTGGTTCGCCGCCCAGGGGGCGGATATTGTGTTGCTCCCGGCCCCAGGCACGATACCGGGAATGAGTCAGCAACGTGTGGCATCGCTTATCGATACGGCGCATGCGCATGGCGTGCTGGCGATGACGGCGATTGGGACCTCCCAGGAAGGCGCTGATGTCGGCACCGTTCGTCAGATAGCGTTGATGAGTAAAATGGCGGGCGCCGACCTGCACCATATTGGCGATACGGGTTATATGGGGATGGCATTACCGGAGAATATTCTGGCCTACAGTATTGCTATTCGTGGGGTCAGGCATACCTACACCCGCATCGCGCGTTCGGTTTATCGGTAAACAGGTATCAAAGGTACCTGAGTCGTCTCTCATCCGGCAAAGAAAAACGCGCCGGATGAGAGAGTTTAGCGTCTATCCCGGCAGGCGTTATTGGCACAGGCAGGTTGCGCACGGGCCGCCCTGAAAGGTGAAATCGTTGTCAGCGTTGCCCGGGGCAAAATGCTCCGCAAAATAGCCCTGAGGAGACAGACTCTTAATTTCAGCAAAACAATGGATCTTAATGCGTCAGTTTCGCTCCATTGTCCCCCTCCACCACAATAAGGATATCTTGATGAAAAAGCGTGTACTCGCCCTTTGCCTTGCCAGCCTCTTTTCAGTTAGCGCCTTTGCGCTGGTTCCCGCCGGCAATGATGCCACCACCAAGCCCGATCTCTACTATCTGAAAAATGCCCAGGCCATTGACAGCCTGGCGCTGTTGCCACCGCCGCCGGAAGTGGGCAGCATTGCGTTTTTAAACGATCAGGCGATGTATGAGAAAGGCCGTCTGCTGCGCGCCACCGCCCGCGGCAAGTTGGCGGCAGAGGATGCCAACCTGAGCGCGGGTGGCGTGGCCAACGCCTTCTCCGCAGCATTCGGCTCCCCGATCAGCGAAAAAGACGCCCCGGCGCTGCACAAACTGCTCACCAACATGATTGAAGACGCGGGCGATCTGGCGACCCGAGGCGCGAAAGAGAAGTATATGCGTATTCGTCCGTTTGCCTTCTACGGCGTGTCCACCTGCAATACCACCGAACAGGATAAGCTGTCGAAAAACGGCTCCTACCCTTCCGGACACACCTCTATCGGCTGGGCGACCGCCCTGGTGCTGGCCGAAATCAACCCGCAGCGCCAGAATGAGATTCTCAAGCGCGGCTATGAGCTCGGTGAAAGTCGGGTGATCTGCGGTTACCACTGGCAGAGCGATGTTGACGCCGCGCGGATTGTCGGCTCGGCGGTGGTTGCAACCCTGCATACCAATCCGGCCTTCCAGCAGCAGCTGCAAAAAGCCAAAGACGAGTTTGCGAAACAGCAGAAATAGTCGGCGCGACAGCCCGGCGGTTCACGCCTGCCGGGCTGTTCTGACTCTGCGTTGCTCAGAAACGGACCACAAACGGCGCGGTGTCCGGCAGAGAAACGGTCGTGGAGGCTTTAAGCTGCGGCGTTCCCAGATAGAGAAAACCGACGATTTTATCCTGCTCGCGGCAGGCAAAACCTTCCCGGACGATCGGGCTTTCGGTCAATGCGCCGCTGCGCCAGATACCGTTAAATCCCTGCGCCAACGCCGCCATCTGCATGGCCATCACGGCGCAGCCGGCCGACATTTCCTGCTCCCATTTCGGCACCTTCGGGTGATCTTCACAGCGGGCGACGACGGTGATAATCAGCGGAGCGCGGAACGGCGCACTGCGGGCCTTTTCAATACCTTTGTCATCCTGCCCGGCCTCAATCGCCCCTTTCTCCAGCAATTGACTGAAGCGTTCACGGCCTTCATCAGAAATAATAAAGAAACGCCAGGGTTGCAGCGTCCCATGATCCGGGGCGCGCAGTCCGGCGCGGAGAATGTTTTCCAGTTGTTCACCGCTCGGTGCCGGCTCTGCAAGACGAGAAGCGCTGCGGCGGTTTATCAGTAGTTCGAGAGCATCCATCTGTGTAACTCCTGTGATGTCATTTTGCATAAAATTAACATGCGCAAGAATTTTGTTACAGCACGACCGGTGATTCCTGCTGACAAGCGTCAGCCGTCTCTTTAGGATAACCAGACGCGGCAACCCATGCGGTTAGCCCATTTTTAACAATGTTAGGGAGAATACATGCGAACTCTTTGGCGGCTGCTCGCCGGATTTTTTAAATGGACATGGCGGGTACTCAACTTTATTCGCCAGCTCGCACTGAACGTGGTTTTCCTGTTGCTGGTTCTGGTTTGTGTCGGTATCTGGGCACAGTTCAGCAGCACCACAACGGAACATACCGCTCGCGGCGCGCTGCTGATGGATATCACCGGCGTGGTGGTCGATAAACCGTCCGCCAGTAGCAAACTCGGCGTGATCGGTCGTCAGCTCTTTGGCGCCAGTTCCGACCGTCTCCAGGAAAACTCGCTGTTTGATATCGTACAGACCATTCGTCAGGCGAAAGATGACCGCAATATCACCGGTATCGTCCTCGATCTGAAAAATTTTGCCGGCGGCGATCAGCCTTCAATGCAGTATATCGGTAAGGCGCTGCGCGAATTCCGCGATAGCGGTAAACCGGTGTATGCCGTGGGGAGCAGCTACAGCCAGGGGCAGTACTATCTGGCAAGCTTCGCCAATAAAATCTGGCTTTCGCCGCAGGGTGAGGTCGATCTGCACGGTTTTGCCACCAACGGCCTGTATTACAAATCTCTGCTCGACAAGCTAAAAGTCTCAACCCACGTTTTCCGCGTCGGGACCTATAAATCGGCGGTCGAGCCGTTTATCCGCGACGATATGTCGCCTGCCGCCCGTGAAGCCGACAGCCGCTGGATTGGCGAGCTGTGGCAAAACTACCTCAATACCATCGCCGCTAACCGCCAAATCACGGCTCAGCAGCTGTTCCCTGGCGCTCAGGGGCTGATTGACGGTCTGCGTAAAGTGGACGGCGATACGGCGCAGTACGCGCTGAACAACAAGCTGGTAGATGAGCTGGGTACCGCCACCGACGTGGAGAAGGCGCTGACCAAACAGTTCGGCTGGAGCAAAGCGGATAATAACTATCGCGCGATCAGCTATTACGATTACAGCGTGAAAACGCCGTCTGACCAGGGCGCTACCATTGCGGTGATCTTCGCTAACGGCGCGATCATGGACGGCGAAGAGACGCCGGGTAACGTCGGCGGAGACACGACCGCCGCACAGATTCGCGATGCCCGCCTCGATCCGAAGGTGAAAGCGATTGTCCTGCGCGTCAACAGCCCGGGCGGCAGCGTCAGCGCCTCGGAAGTGATTCGTGAAGAGCTGGCGGCGGCGAAAGCCGCAGGTAAACCGGTGGTGGTCTCCATGGGCGGCATGGCCGCTTCCGGCGGCTACTGGATCTCCACGCCGGCCAACTATATCGTCGCCAACCCAAGCACCCTCACCGGCTCGATTGGCATCTTCGGCGTCATTAACACCGTCGAAAATACGCTGGATTCGATCGGCGTCCATACCGATGGCGTGGCGACGTCGGCGCTGGCCGATGTCTCCACCACCAAATCGCTGCCGCCTGAAGTTCAGCAACTGATGCAGCTGAGCATCGAAAACGGCTACAAACGTTTTATCACGCTGGTGGCCAACGCGCGTAACAGTACGCCGGAGAAAATCGACCAGATTGCCCAGGGCCATGTCTGGACCGGTGAAGATGCGAAAGCTAACGGGCTGGTTGATAGCCTGGGCGACTTTGACGACGCGGTGGCAAAAGCCGCGGAGCTGGCGAAGCTGAAACAGTGGCATATCAACTACTATCAGGAAGAGCCGACGTTCTTCTCAATGGTGATCGATAGCCTGACCGGTTCGGTCCGCGCGTCGCTGCCAGCGGCACTGCAGGCCTGGCTGCCGGCGCCGGTTGCCGCCGCGGCCAATGCCGTCAAGGCTGAGAGCGATAAGCTCGCCGCGTTCAACGATCCGCAGAACCGCTACGCGTTCTGCTTAACCTGCGCCAATATCCGCTAATTCCTCCATCTGGCCCCTCTCCCCCGACAACGTCAATGTTGTCGGGGGAACATGCGCGCCAACGCACCTGCAACTTGAAGTATGAAGGGGATTGCGCTGTATTTTTTTAGCGGTCACCTTATACTGCGCCAGTCTATGTACAACCTAAGCGATGATATGCAAAAGAAATCGATTTACGTTGCCTACACCGGTGGGACCATCGGTATGCAGCGCTCAGAACACGGTTATATTCCCGTTTCCGGCCACCTGCAGCGTCAGCTGGCGCTGATGCCTGAGTTCCACCGTCCGGAGATGCCGGACTTTACGATTCATGAATATGAACCGCTGATGGACTCTTCCGATATGACGCCAGAAGACTGGCAGCACATCGCCGACGACATCCGCGCGCATTACGACGAGTACGACGGCTTTGTTATCCTGCACGGCACTGACACCATGGCCTTTACCGCCTCAGCGCTGTCGTTCATGCTCGAGCATCTGGGTAAACCGGTTATTGTGACAGGGTCACAAATCCCGTTAGCCGAGCTGCGCTCCGACGGGCAGATCAATTTGCTGAATGCTCTGTACGTTGCCGCTAATTACCCGATTAATGAAGTGACGCTGTTCTTCAATAATCGTCTCTATCGCGGCAACCGCACGACCAAAGCTCATGCCGATGGTTTCGATGCCTTCGCCTCTCCCAATCTGGCTCCTTTACTGGAAGCCGGGATCCACATTCGTCGCCTCGGCACGCCGCCAGCGCCACACGGTATCGGCGAGCTGATTGTGCATCCCATCACGCCGCAGCCAATTGGCGTCGTTACGATTTATCCGGGCATTTCTGCCGATGTGGTGCGAAATTTCCTGCGTCAGCCGGTGAAAGCGTTGATTCTGCGCTCCTATGGCGTCGGCAACGCCCCGCAAAACGGCGAGTTCATCCAGGTTCTGGCGGAAGCCAGCCAGCGCGGGATCGTGGTCATTAACCTGACCCAGTGCATGTCCGGCAAGGTCAATATGGGCGGGTATGCCACCGGTAACGCCCTCGCCCAGGCAGGCGTCATCAGCGGTTTTGATATGACCGTTGAGGCCACGCTGACCAAGCTACACTACCTGCTGAGTCAGAATCTGAGCGTCGATGAGATTCGCAACCTGATGCAGGAAAACCTGCGTGGCGAACTGACCCCCGATGAGTAAGGAGAACCGATGACGAATCGCGCACTACTGCTGGTCGATTTACAAAACGATTTTTGCGCGGGCGGCGCACTTGCCGTACCGGAAGGTGATAGCACCATAGATATCGCCAACCGACTTATCGACCATTGTCTCGCCCGCGGCGAAACCGTTGTCGCCAGCCAGGACTGGCACCCGGCAAACCACGGCAGCTTCGCCAGCCAACATCAGGTCGAACCTTATACCCAGGGACAGCTCGATGGCCTGGCGCAAACGTTCTGGCCCGATCACTGCGTGCAGAACGGCGAAGGTGCGGCGCTGCATCCGCTGCTGCAGCAGCAGGCGATAGCCGCGGTGTTTCATAAAGGGGAAAATCCGGCGATCGACAGCTACAGCGCATTTTTTGACAACGGACATCGGCAAAAAACCCGGCTTGATGAGTGGCTGCGCCAACGCGATATCACCGATCTGATCGTTCTTGGGCTGGCGACCGATTACTGCGTCAAATTCACCGTGCTGGATGCGCTGAATCTCGGCTATACCGTCAACGTCATTACCGACGGCTGCCGCGGGGTCAACCTCCAGCCGCAGGATAGCGCGCACGCCTTTATGGAGATGGCCGCCGCGGGCGCTACGCTGTACACCCTCGACGACTGGCTGGAAACTCAGGCTTAAAACAGGCCGGCGGGAAAACCTGCCGGCCTGTTATCTCAAACCAGAGTTGAAATCTCTTCCAGCGAAACCTTGCGCGTTTCGATGCCGAAGCAGAACAGAATCAGCGCACAAAGCACCAGCATCACGCCGAGGACGATAAAGACCGTAATCGAGCCGTAGCGGGTCAACAGAATGGCGACGCCGTAGGGCGTAAATACGGCGACAATTCTCCCCACCGCGTTAACAAAGCCCGAACCACGTAATCGGAGATGCGTTGGCCACAGCTCCGGTACATACACCGCCGAGGCAAAGCAGACATACATGTACAGGAAAAAGATCATCACCAGGCCATAGCTCAAAATAGCCCACTCTTCTGTTTGAATGGAATAGAAGTACCCGAGCATTGCAATAATAATCAGCAGGGATGAGCCAAATAATCGCCGCGGAAAACGGTCAATAATCAGTGCAGCAATAAATATCCCAACCGGCGCGCCAATCATAATAATCGCGGTCATCAAGATAGATTTTGTCACGTCGATCCCCGAATTGACAAAAATCGTCGGGATCCACACCGTAATGGTATAGAGCGAAATATTCATGGCGACAAGTACCGTGATCGCCACCAGCGTTCGCCGCAGCATCTGGCCTTTAAACAGTAGCCAGAACGACCCGCTTTCCACGCCCGGGTCCGCCATATGGCCAGCGCTGTGCCAGGCGGGCAAGGTGATTTTTTTCTCTTCCTCGATTTGTGACTCCACCTGCAGGAGGTGCTTTTCCGCCGCGCTTCGCTGTCCTTTGCCCGCAAGCCAGCGAGGAGATTCAATAAAATATTTCCCCGACAGATACCAGGCCAGCAGCATTGCCGCACCGCCAAGCAGGAACATCACCCGCCAGCTTAAAAAGGCAATAACCACGATGCCAATTGCCGCCGATAGCATTGGCGACCAGTTGCCGACAAATGACAGCCGGGCAGACCATTTCCCGCGCACCGCGGGAGGAATAAATTCGGTAAATGAGGCATAGCCCACCATAATTAGCGCCCCCATTCCAGTGCCCATCAAACAGCGGAAAAAGATAAGCCAGTACATGTTGGGTACAAAGGTTGCCGCGCAGGCAGAGATCCCGACGATCAGTAAATTCACGCGAAATGCTTTACGTCGTCCGAGATAATCGCCAATAAACCCACCGGCCAGCGACCCGAGAAAGTAGCCAAACATCAGTGCCGAGGTGAATGCCGCATTGAGGTAATTATTTGACCAGCCGTTACTGACTAACTTGGCTAACACCACGTTACCGGAATAGCTGAGAAAGCCAGTGATTAATAAACTAAAACTAATGATACCGAAAATACGAAAATGAAATCGGGATAAGGGTAAGCGATCTAATCTTGCGCCGATAGGGTCACATTGTTCCATCTGGATGCCTCAAATTCAGCTAAAATATAGAATATGGCGAGCGCAGCAGAGTCATTTTCCCCGCGCCACCATCATCATTAAATTTTTATGGCATGATCCAGGTACAAGCTAAAATAATATCGACACGACCAACCCTGGAGTTAATAAACGAGTTGAATATTATTTTCTTTACAAAATGCAATCCACTCTGCACCCGGAGCCTTATTGGTTATAAGATAATTAATATGGCTAAAATCCACGAGTTGGACGAAAGCTTTACGATCAAATTTTGAATGATCGACCAGCAGAGCCACTTCCGTGGCCTGGCGGATCATGGTTTTCTTGATTTCTGCTTCCGCTTCGTTAGAGTCAAGCGCCCCGCTCTGCATATCCAGACCTTTGCAGCTCATCACCATAATATCAACATGATAACGACTAATAATTTCCTTAGTGATCCTTCCCTGCAGTGACAGCGTATTCTTATTCAACTCGCCGCCGGTAGAAACCACGTTGATTTCAGACTGCGCCAGCTCATGAAAGGCTTCAGCCGAGTTGGTTAGCAGCGTGAGATCGTTGCGTTCCTTCAGCAGCTTTAATAATTCCATCGCCGTACTGCTGGAGTCGGCAGCCATAGTAGTTTTATTTTTAATAAATGGTAATGCATTACGAGCGATGGTCTGCTTCTCTTCTAAAAAAGACTTTGCACGTTTATAAAAATGAATATTGTCGGACAACGCGGTAGTATTTAATACCGCACCACCATAGGTTCGGGTCAAAAAACCTTCATTTTCTAGTTTTTCCAGATCGCGGCGAATGGTTTCTTCAGTAACCTGAAAAATTGAACTTAAATTAGAAACCGCCACCCTCTTATCGTTCGCAACCATTTGCTTGATGGTCTGAATTCTGTCTTTTGCCGCCACGATGACACCCCTGTTTCCTGCAAAGTAATAATAAGACCCAAGTATCTCACAGACTATATTTACTTTCAAAAAAACATGTCTGAATCACAGATTTTAATGTTATTTCACACAGAAACAGAGGTCAATACATCAATCTTATTTCGTCTCCAACGCTTCCGCCACTCGCCTCATCAACAATGAGTCCTCATCGGTCAGGGCAATGGTCAGGGCGTCGACATTTTCACGCACCTGCTCTGGCGCCGTTGCGCCGCTCAACAAAGTGATTAAATCGCTTTGCTTTAAAATCCACGCGAGCGCCAGTGCGGGGATAGTACAGCGATATTTATCACAAAGCGGCTGCCACTGCTCAAGCATATCAATCACCCGCAGCATGTTTTCACGCTGGAACCAGACTTTATTGGCCCGCGCACCGCCCGGGATATAATCTCGCGCGATAGTGCCCGTCAGCAGTCCCTGCTCAAGCGGTGAATAGACCTGTAACACGATGCCATGCTGCTCGCATAACGGCAGTAGTTCTGCTTCCAGCGCTCGATCGAGAATGCTGTACTTAGCCTGCACGATATCCAGCTCGCCATGCCTGAGATACTCCCTGATATGCCCGGCATCCACGTTAGCCGCACCAATTGAACGTATTTTCCCCTCCTTCTTCAGCTCGTTTAGCGTGCTGACGGTTTCAGCAATCGACGTAAAAAAGGGTTCAACCGACTGCCAATGGGTCATATAAATATCGATGCTTTCGATGCCAAGTCTTTGCAGGCTGGCATCCACCTCCTCCCGAATCGACTCGGGGGTAAGGTTTTTATACAGCTGGCGATCGCCGACTTTATTAAACAGACTGCCCGTACGCTCCCAGACAATACCGCATTTGGTTTCAACCACGATCTCGCTGCGCGGCAGGTGCTTCAGCGCCTGACCGACAATGACTTCGCTGTTACCGAAGTTGTAGCCTGGCGCGGTATCAATCAAATTAATGCCGCAGCGATGCGCCTCAACAATGGTGTCGATACAAATCTGCAGGTCGAGATCGCCGTTCCATGCCGGGCCGCCGCCAATGGCCCATGTCCCTAATCCCATGCGAGAAAGCGTAATATCCGTACTGCCTAAAGGAATCATATTCATCTGCCGCTATTACCCTTCGTATTCGTCGAGAAGTTGTTCAACCAGCTTTCTGTTTTTCACGCCCGTCGTGGCGCCCACGCTAAGCACCGAGATCGCAGCCGTTGCGTTAGCAAACAATGCGCACTCGCGCAGCGGCTTACCTTCAAGCAGCGCGGAGATAAATCCCGAGGCAAAGTTGTCCCCCGCGCCGATGGTGTCGATGGCGGTAATTCCTGAAACCGCCGGAACCTCCATCTTCATATCAGCACGCTTAATAAAGCAGCCTCTCTTGCCGGTCTTAATGACCACCGTTTTCACGCCGCAGCTCAGGAAACTGTCGGCAATCTCATTCAGCGTCTCTTTGCCGGTGAGCAGTTTTGCTTCGGCAAAATTGGGAAACAAATAATCTACGTAGCTCAGCGCCTGTCGAATATCTTCCAGCGTTTCGTTAAGCCGCGGCTTAATCATATCGGCACAAATAATTAATCCGTGCGCTTTCGCCTGAATGAAAATCTCCGTTAACGCTTTACCGTCGAGCAGCGGACTATTAAAAATACTCGCCAGCGACAGCAGCTTTGCCTGAGAGAAGCGGTCAAAATCGACATCATTAATATTCAGCTTCCACAGACTGCCGTTGCGGTTAGTCACAAAAGTACGCTCGCCATCAGCGGTAACTAAGCCCACGTTGATTGAGGTATCAATTTCGCCATCCTGCCTCAGACTGTGAATATCAATATTCTCACGCCGGCAGTGCTCTACTATAAAATGCCCGGCAGCGTCATCCCCTATCCGGCTAATTAACGCGGTACGATGACCAAGACGAGAAATAATAGTCGCTTCATTAATTGCGTCTCCCCCGGTGGTCATGGCGATTCGTTCTAAAGGATAAGAGTCGACATCAAAAATATTTTTACTCACCGGCTGTAAGGGAATATCAACGATTGCCGCCCCTATACAAATAACCTCGATATGATCCATATTGTCATTCCGCTTTACCGTCAGAGCCAAACAGTTTGATTTTCTCCAGCGCGCGCTGTTTTACCGCTTTGCGGACTTCGCGCTCAACGTGCAGGAAAGGCTGATTCTGGTTCTCCTGCACAGCCGACATTGCCGCCTGACACAGTTCAGTGTGGATATTGATTTTCGAAATACCTAATGAAATGGCCTTCTTAATATCCGCATCGCTAATGCCGGACGCGCCGTGCAGAACCAGCGGCACGGAAACCGCCTCGCGCACGCGTTTAACCACATCAAAATTCAGTTTCGGTTCAGAAGTATAAACGCCGTGCTGGTTGCCAATCGCCACCGCCAGTGAATCGCAGCCGGTACGCTCGACAAATTCCGCAGCCTGATCCGGGTCGGTATAGTGATAGCCCGCCAGCGCTTCTTCGTAGACCGTTTCATTCCCCACGTGCCCCAGCTCCGCTTCGACCGGAACACCCAGCGGATGGAAGTAGTCCACCGCCTCTTTGGTCAGGCGAATATTCTCTTCGAAATCAAAGGCGGATGCGTCGCGCATCAGTGAATTCATGCCGTGGGCCCAGGCGTTGTGGATAATCTCCATACTGCGCCCGTGATCCCAGTGGGTGATCACCGGTACCGAAGCCTTTTTCGCCATAGAAACCATCATATGCGAAAAATCTTCAAACGAAGTATTTCCCACAAATCCGGTGCCGAAAGAGATAATCACCGGTGATTTAGACTCTTCCGCCGCATCAATTACCCCCATTAACATTTCTGCATTCCACACGTTAAAGTGGGCAATCGCATAATGTTTATTCTGAGCATCGTTTTCCCAATATTTAATATCTGCCAACATGGTTGTTTCTCCCTTTCCAATAAATTAATGATTAACTTTAATAACGCCTTTAATAATTTCGCGTTTGTTGTTAACGGATTCATCAAACGCGCGCTGAACATCCTCATAATCGTAAATATGTGTCACCATCGACTTCACATCGAAACGCCCGGAAGAGATAGCTTCAATGGTGACCGGATAGCGGTTGGCATAGCGGAAGACAGTCTGAATCGAAACTTCACGGTTAATCTTGAGGAAGTTAATCGCTGAATCGCCGGGAACCGTACCGACGATCATGATTTTTCCCCCACGCATAACCAGATAGGGTGCCTGCTTAACGGTGATGGCCGAACCGGCAGTTTCGAAAACGATATCGGCCCCCATCTCGCCGGAGAACTGCTGGCAGCGCGCAAGGGTGTCCTCGTTTGCCCCGTTGATAACGGTTTTGGCCCCGAGCTTCCCGGCCATGGCAAGGCGTTTATCCAGCACATCAACGACAGCGATGTCGGTTGCGCCCATGCACTTACACGCCTGGAGGGTCATTAAACCAATACAGCCTGCGCCAAGAATAACGATCTTCTTACCCGGCTTAACGTCCGCCAGCATCGCAGCGTGCATACCGACCGCAGCGGGTTCCACCAGCGCCCCTTCCATGGTGTCCATGTTATCAGGTAGCCTGTAAGTGAAGCTCTCTGGATGGCACAGATAGTGGGTTAGCGCGCCGCGGTAATTAGGCTGCGTGGCCATAAAGTCAACGTCGGGACAAATATTATATTTCCCCTCCAGGCAGTAGCGGCAGTGGCCGCACGGCACGCCGGGTTCAATATTCACCCGTTCGCCCGGCTTAAATTTGCTAACACGATTTCCTACCGCTACCACCGTACCGGCGCATTCGTGCCCCAGGCCAATTTCCTGATGGGGATCTTTCGGCGGAATAAAGGGGCCGGACTCAAACCCGTGAACATCTGAACCGCAAATACCGACGTATTCAATTTTGATCAGCACTTCATGTTCTTTGGGCACCGGGATATCGGCAGCAATAATTTTCATTGTGCCCGGAGTTTGCAATATCGCTTTCGAATTTTTCATTTTATTTCCTGTGAATATTATTTACTGGTAACTGCATCAATACCGAGACTTTCGACAGAGACGCCTTTGGTTTCAATTCCGATAGTAGCGATAGCAATAGCGACAATAATTGAGACGGCCCCCAGTAGCACAAACACCCCCGTCACGCCGTAAGCGCTAAGCAATACCGCAACTGCATAGGGCGCAGCGATACCGCTGATTCGCCCGACCGCGTTCGCCAGGCCAGAACCGCGGAGCTTCGCTTCGGTTGGCCATATTTCCGGGACATAAACCGCAGAGGCGTAACAAACGTACATATAGACAAAAGTAATCAGGAAGAAACCAATTAACGTAATCAACAGCATGCTAGTTTGCAGCGAGTAGATATATCCCAGGACGGCAATTAACACTAACAGTCCCACCCCCATGGTCTTTCTGGGTATTTTATCCATCACCAGCATGGCAATAAAAATCCCGAACGGTGCGCCGAACATACTCATGGTATTTAAAACAATAGAGTCTTTCAGATTAATTCCCTGGGTCATAAATATCGTCGGCAACCAGTTAATCAAGGTGTACTGCACGACATTCATGGCAATCAGTACGAAGGAACCTAAAATAACCCGTCTGAGTAATACGCCCGTTAACAAGGCCGAATAGGGAACGGCACGCGGCGGTTTTCCGTCATCTTCGAGAGCCACCGGCGGCAGCGGCTTGCCCGTCTGCTGAACCACACCCTCTTCAATGGCCAGCATCACCTTTTCAGCTTCCGCATAGCGTCCGCGAGACTCCAGCCAGCGGGGCGATTCAGGGAAACTGCGCCAGGCAATAACGGTGGCAATCAGCGACAGCACGGCAGGGATCAGCAATTGCACGCGCCAGTTCCATTCCGCGCTAATTAGCGGCGTTAATCCCATTGCAATCAGTGAACAGAGTGGATAGGACCAGTTGCCGATGAACGAGACCCGACTGGACCAGGTGCCACGATTTCTACCGGGCATATATTCAGTAAAACCGGCAAATAAGGTCACCAGCAGCGCGCCTAATCCCACTCCCATGACAAAACGGCAGGCGATCAGGAAGTTCATATTCGGGGAAAACGCCCCGACGACCATGGCAATAATATGAATCGCTTCATACAGAATGAACGCGTTTTTACGGCCGATCTTATCGCCAATGATGCCGCCGCCGAGCGCCCCAAGAAACATTCCCGCCGTCGTCATGGCGGAAAACGTAGCGGTAGTAGAATTATCAGTCCAACCGAGTTCTTTTAACTGCGCAAGAATTAACCCGCCGACGGCATTACTCCAGCAGACCAGTAGTCCGAAAGCGACCATGGCAAACATCGTAGTGTGCCAGCGACAGTCAGGCAGGCGATCCAGCCTGGCGCCGCAGTGCGGTTTTGCTATCTGTTCCATCCGAAAACCTTCCTTAATATGCCCTGAATAATTCGAGTTGAAGGAAGGCGGCAATTGAACGAAACCCGATGAGCTTACGGTAGTAAGTGATTCGGGTGAGCGAACGCAGCCAGCACACCTGCAACTTGCTGTATGACGGGTATAAATGGATTATTTATCAAAGTCGTAAGTCATAATGACCTTAATCGCGGTTTTATCGACCATGGCGTCAAAACCTTCGCGCCATTGCGACAGGCCAATGCGGTGAGTAATCATCGGCTTGACTTTGATCGCGCCGCTGGCGAGCAGGCGGATGGCGTTGCGCCAGGAAGTGGAGTCATAGGCCATATGGCCAATAATGCTTTTATTCCAGGCGGTGATGTCGTTGATGGAGAAGTCCAGCGGTTTGAAGCCCATACCCACGCGAACCACTTCACCGTTTGGACGCAGCATTTCTATAGCTTGTTTGAGGGCAATATTGGCGCCCGAACATTCGATGACCAGCCCCAGATTGTCTTTACCGCAGATATCCTGACAACGCGCGACCACATCTTCGGTCGAACCGTTGACCACTGCCGTCGCGCCCAGCGCTTCAGCAATCGGGAAGCGCACCGCCACATCCTCTTCCAGCCCAACCATCACGATATTGACGGCCCCCATAATGCGCGCCATCTGTACGGAAAAGAGCCCTAATGGGCCGGTACCGAAAATCACGACATCCTGACCGGGAAGAAATTTGGATTGCTGGGCGATAGATTTGTAGGCGTTGCAGATAGGATCCAGCACAGCGGCTTCTTCATAATCAACACCCTGCGGGATTTCCCACAGCGCATGACGGTGAATTTTGAGGATTTCCCCCGGTACCAGGCAGTATTTCGAGAAGCCGCCCCCCCAGGTATTGTTGTCCAGACCGAGGTTGACTTTTTCTGTACAACACAGAAAATCACCTTGCTCGCAGGCAGGACAAACGCCACAAACGTGTCCGCTGTTGTCAGAAACCACCCGCTGACCAACTTTCCAGTCTTTAACCTTGTCACCCACTCGCACAATTTGACCGGCGAATTCGTGACCACGAACCGAGTTGAATTGATCGGATCCGCTATCAACATTGTAGTGTTTCATGTCCGCACCACAGATGGCCGCTGCTTTGATTTCAATCACTACGTCGTCCGGGCCACACTTTGGTTCTGGTACGTCAATCAACTTATAGCCGCCAAAGGCCTTACCAAATCTTGCCAGTGCTTTCATTGCCTCTTCCCTTATGTTTGGTGTGCTTCAGTGACAGCAATACTTAACCACAAAATCTTTAAGGTCAATGTGAAATCTTTAAAAAGCAGATATTGATCTGCTTTTCACAACTTAGATCACAAATACGCCTGCGCAGTTTCAGGGAATGACGCAAGAGAGGGACGGCTATCGCAACGCTCATACAGCCGTGAACCTCTTCGCAGTTTTACTCTGCGGAAGATGCTAGTCTTTACTGGCTGTTTTTTCGCCACGCCATTTACGTGGCGTGTTTGTTTTTCAATGTCACTTTTTTAAGTCAAAGAGGATCTGATATGAAGCTTTTGCCTTTACTGGCAGCATTACCCCTGCTCTGCGCTTCCGTGGTCTCCGCCAGCTCCCTGATGTCCGTCGGCTACTTTAACGGCGGCGGCGACGTCACTGCCGGTCCCGGTGGCGATATCGATAAGCTGGACGTGCGGCAGATAACCCATCTCAACTACTCGTTTGGTCTGGTCTATAACGACGAAAAAGACGAAACCAATGACGCTTTAAAAGATGCCAGCAAGCTGCATCAGATTTGGCTGTCGCCGAAAGTAGAGGCTGATCTGCAGAAAATCCCGACATTGCGCCAGCAGAACCCGAATCTGAAAGTCCTGCTTTCCGTCGGCGGCTGGGGGGCGCGCGGATTCTCCGGCGCAGCGGCGACGAAGGAATCCCGGGCGGTGTTTATTCAGTCCGCGCAGGAGATTGTTGAAAAGTATGGTCTGGATGGCATCGATCTCGACTGGGAGTATCCGGTCAATGGCGCATGGGGACTGGTCGCCAGCCAACCGGCCGATCGCGATAACTTCACGGCCTTACTGAAAGAGCTGCGCGCGGCATTTGGGACGAAGAAACTGGTGACCATCGCCGTGGGCGCTAACGCAGAGAGCCCGAAAAGCTGGGTGGATATCAAAGCGATTGCTCCGTCGCTCGACTATATCAACCTGATGACTTACGACATGGCCTACGGTACCCAGTACTTCAACGCCAACTTGTACGATTCAACCCGCTGGCCGACGGTAGCGGCTGCGGATAAGTACAGCGCCGATTTTGTGGTCAATAACTATCTCGCCGCCGGTTTAAAACCGAGCCAGATGAACCTGGGGATCGGCTTTTATGGCCGGGTGCCAAAACGCGCCCTTGAGCCGGGTATCGACTGGACGAAGCCGGATGCGCAAAAAAATCCCGTCACTCAGCCGTGGTTCGGACCACAGCAAATCGCCCTGTTTTTATCGCTGGGCTTTGATCTGACTAAAGACACGTACGTGAAATATAACGACATCGTCGAGAAAATGCTTAACGACCCGCAAAAACGCTTTACCGAACATTGGGATGATGAGGCGAAGGTGCCGTGGCTGTCGGTCCAGTCGGCAGACGGCAAAGCGCTGTTCGCATTGTCGTACGAGAATCCGCGTTCGGTGGCGATAAAGGCTGATTACATTAAGCAAAAAGGTCTGGCGGGGGCTATGTTCTGGGAGTATGGCGCCGATGACCACAATCAGCTGGCGAAGCAGCTCGCGACATCGCTTGGGATTAAACATTAATCGGCGATCGGCCGTCGGGTGATTGAGCGGCGTCTTACCCGAGTTGTCAATTGTCACAACCTTGCCCGGTAGCGGCGTTGCCTTACCGGGCCTACGTCATTCAACCTCAGGCCCGGAAGGGTGACTTAACGGGCCTGCGCTATCCAACTACAGGCCTGCCGGAGTTGCCTTAACGAGCCTGCGCTATCCAACTACAGGCCCTGAGCCGGGCATCAGGCGCTGGGCTACTGCATTTTCAGCGTTGCAATCGGTTTGGGCGCGATGCCAAAATCTTCTTTCAACTGCTGCTTGCTCTTCATCACCATCTGGCCGTTGGTGTCGATGGTCATGTGCTGCGCGTCGCTGTTATGTCGCGCCTGATAAAGCATCACCAGCTGCAGGCTGTTCTCTTTCTGCCCGGAAGTTAAGGCCACACCATCCGGCCATTTTCCCAGCTCCACCGCCGTCACCAGGCGCTGATACACTTCCGGCGTCATACTGTCTATTATTTGCTCGATTTCCATGGTCCGCTCAACTCCGCACTGGAATAATTTGCTGAATCGTTTCTTTAGCCTTTAATCTGCTCGCCATTATCGTCGTCATTGAAGCTTAATGAGGCCGAATTGACGCAAAAACGCTCCCCCGTCGGCTGCGGTCCATCGGGAAACACATGTCCCAGATGCGCATCGCAGTTTCCGCAGCGAATTTCAGTGCGCTGCATACCGTGAGAGTAATCGTTCAGATAGCGAATCGCCTCCTCGCTTACCGGCTCGTAAAAGCTCGGCCAGCCGCAGCCTGAATCATACTTCGTTTGCGAGTGAAACAGCGGCGCGTCGCATACCAGGCAGTGGTAGACGCCGTCCCGTTTGTTATGGAGCAGTCGTCCGGTGAACGGCGGCTCAGTACCGTGATTCTGCGTCACGTAAAACTGCATCTCGCTCAAATTTTTTTTGAGCTCGTCCGAGGAGGGTTTATTCGCCATGTGCTTGCTTCTCACTGTGAAAGGACAACTTTACGCCTCGATTCTAACAAAACATTAACAATGAAGCGTGGACTTTTGTTCTAAACTTATTCGATGCCAAAAGGCAGCCCAGATAATTGTGATTAACATCACATTTTTATCTTTAACGCCCTTTAAAATTCCGGGCGCGGCCCCAATATGGAATTGGGCTCAAAGGGAGAGTGAGGCAAAACATTCGAGCAAAGGTATGCTCAGGATTGATTTGTCGCAATGATTGACACGATTCCGCTTGACGCTGCGTAAGGTTTTTGTAATTTTACAGGCAACCTTTTATTCACTAACAAATAGCTGGTGGAATATATGACTATCAAAGTAGGTATCAACGGTTTTGGCCGTATCGGTCGCATTGTTTTCCGTGCTGCTCAGGAACGTTCTGACATCGAGATCGTTGCAATCAACGACCTGTTAGACGCTGACTACATGGCATACATGCTGAAGTATGACTCCACTCACGGCCGTTTTAACGGTACCGTTGAAGTGAAAGACGGTCATCTGATCGTTAACGGTAAAAAAATCCGTGTTACCGCTGAACGTGATCCGGCTAACCTGAAGTGGAACGAAGCAGGCGTTGACGTTGTTGCTGAAGCAACTGGTCTGTTCCTGACTGACGAAACCGCTCGTAAACACATCACTGCTGGCGCGAAAAAAGTCGTTCTGACTGGCCCGTCCAAAGACAACACTCCGATGTTTGTTAAAGGCGCTAACTTTGACAAATACGAAGGCCAGGACATCGTTTCTAACGCATCCTGCACCACCAACTGCCTGGCTCCGCTGGCTAAAGTTATCAACGACAACTTCGGCATCATCGAAGGCCTGATGACCACCGTTCACGCGACCACCGCTACTCAGAAAACCGTTGATGGCCCGTCTCACAAAGACTGGCGCGGCGGCCGCGGCGCAGCACAGAACATCATCCCGTCCTCTACCGGTGCTGCTAAAGCCGTCGGTAAAGTACTGCCAGAACTGAACGGCAAACTGACCGGTATGGCGTTCCGCGTTCCGACTCCGAACGTATCCGTTGTTGACCTGACCGTTCGTCTGGAAAAAGCAGCGTCTTACGAAGAAATCAAGAAAGCAATCAAAGCGGCTTCTGAAGGCGCAATGAAAGGCGTTCTGGGTTACACCGAAGACGACGTTGTTTCTACCGATTTCAACGGCGAAGTTTGCACTTCCGTGTTCGATGCTAAAGCAGGTATCGCACTGAACGACAACTTCGTGAAACTGGTTTCCTGGTACGACAACGAAACGGGTTACTCCAACAAAGTTCTGGACCTGATCGCTCACATCTCCAAATAAGTTGAGATGAGACATTGATCCAAAAAGGCGACTTCGGTCGCCTTTTTTTATGGCTTCACGTTTACGGCTAACCTTTAGGATTGCACCATGATTAACAAAATTTTTGCTCTCCCGGTAGTTGAACAACTTACCCCTGTCCTCTCCCGCCGCCAGCTTGATGAGCTGGAGCTTATCGTTGTTGACCATCCGCAGGTGAAAGCCTCCGTTGCGTTTCAGGGCGCGCACCTGCTCTCCTGGAAACCGGCTGGCGAAGAAGAAGTGCTGTGGCTCAGCAACAATACGCCATTCAAAAACGGCGTGGCCCTGCGCGGCGGCGTGCCGGTTTGCTGGCCGTGGTTCGGCCCGGCGGCGCAACAGGGTTTACCGTCCCATGGCTTCGCCCGCAACCTGCCGTGGGCGCTGAAAGGCCACGATGAAGATGAAAGCGGCGTGATGCTGACCTTTGAACTAAAAAGTAGCGATGCAACCCGCAAATACTGGCCGCACGAATTTACGCTCTATGCGCGTTTCAAGCTGGGTAAAACCTGCGAGATCGAGCTGGAAGCGCACGGTGAATTTGAAACCACCTCCGCACTGCATACCTACTTCAACGTCGGCGACATTGCGGCAGTGAAGGTCAGCGGTCTGGGCGACCGTTATATTGATAAAGTGAAAAATGCCGAAGAAGGCGTATTAAGCAACGGAACAGAGACCTTCCCTGACCGTACCGACCGCGTCTATCTGAATGCCGAAGCTTGTAGCGTGATTCACGACGCTGCGCTGAACCGCAACATCGATGTTGTCCACCACCACCACAGCAACGTAGTAGGCTGGAACCCAGGCCCGGCGCTCTCCATCAGCATGGGCGATATGCCGGATGACGGGTACAAAACCTTTGTTTGTGTCGAAACCTGTTGCGTCACCGAAGCGCAGAAAACCAGCGAAGAGAAACCGTCTCGCCTGGCGCAAACTATCCGTGTGGTAAAACGAGGCTAATCCCTTCCACTCCCGATTGCCGGGAGATGAGGGATTAAAAACAGGGCGATATCGCCCTGTTTTGTTTGCTGACACTCGTAACGTTTTTCCGTTACCAGAATCCCACCAGTTTCATCCACGCGCCCCCCAACACTAACCAGATAGCAATAGAGGCCAGCGATACCACGAAACTGACTCCCCACCACTGCCCTGTCGTGTTATATCCCGAGCCAAACAGCGCTGGCCCCGGGCCCCCGGAGTATTGCGTGAGCCCCATCGACAAATTAGAGGTATACCCCAGCACCAGCGCGGCAAAAAGCGGCGGTACGCCGACGGAAACGGCCACGGCAAGAAACGCCAGATACATCGCGGAAATATGCGCCATCGCCGACGCGAAAAAATAGCGGGTGTAGAAATAAACCACGACAAGCAGTAAAAAAACCGTTATCCATTCGAAGTGACCGACATAGCCGACAATTCGCTCAGATATCCAGCTAATCATGCCGTACTTATTGAGCGCATTTGCCATCATCACCAGTACGGCAAACCAGAACATGGTGTCCCAGGCCGTTTTTTCTTCAATAATATTCTTCCACGACATGATGTTGCTGATAAGCAGCACCATCAGCCCAATAAACGCCGAAAGCGTCGCGGGAATCGAAAAGAAAATATCACCGACGGTCCATAGCAAGATCAGCAGGACAAAATCAAACGCCAGAATTTTTTCTGCCAGCGACATCGGTCCCATTTTGCGCAGCTCTTCCCGGGCAATCGATGGTATCTCCGGCGTCTTCTTCAACTGCGGCGGATAAATCGCGTAAATCACCAGCGGCAGCAGGATCAGTGAGACAATCCCCGGAGCGATGGCCCCGACAAACCACGTCGTCCAGGTGATCTCTATTCCCTGGCTTCTTGCCAGTTCGGCGACCAGCGGGTTACCCGCCATTGCCGTTAAAAACATGGTGCAGACGATGGCATCGATCTGTGAAACGCAAATCATTAAAAAGGCGCCGGCTTTTCTCGCCGTCGCGCCAGGTTCTGACTGGTACGCCGTGGCAATGGACTGCGTAATCGGGTACATAATTCCGCCGCCCCTCGCTGATGCCGAGGGGATCCCCGGTCCGAGGACGACATCTGACAGCGCCAGTCCATAGGCAACACCCAACATGCTGGAACCGCATTTAGAAATAAACCACAGCGCCACCCGCTTACCCAGCCCGGTCTTGATCACCGCCCGGGAGATGAACATAGCGATACCAATCAACCAGATAGTACCGTTGGCAAATCCGGATAACGCCGCAACTTTGTCGCTTTTACCCGGCGAGAGAGGCGTCACGCCCAAAAACGCGGAGACGATCAGCGCAATCATCGTCACCGCCCCCATCGGGAGCACCTTAAGAATGATGGCAAAGATAGTGGCGGCAAAAATGGCAAACATTTGCCATGCGTGGAGGGCGAGTCCATCAGGCGGCGGAGTAAACCAGATAATAACGCCGAAGAGTATCGTGAGAATCGCTTTCCACAGCGGGAAAGCCAGCTTCACATCCAGAGGCTTGTTCAGTTCAGTCATGTAAATCTCCTTTTTCTTTTATCTTTAAGGAGATAATCACCACTGAACCTTGATTTTCATCAACTAAGCGCCAGTGTTTTGGCGAATAATTGTTCTTTACACCATATCGAGCGGGACTTTTTTGCCCGGCGCGGGAAAGGCATTATCCAGCTGCGCCAGCTCCTGCACGGTGAGCGTTATCGTCAGCGCATCGGCATTTTGGGTCACATGTTCTACGCTTGCGGCTTTCGGGATAGCCATGACGCCCGGATGACTGATGACCCGGGCCAGCAGAATTTGGGCCGCGCTCACCCCTCGCTGTTCAGCAATATTTTTCACAACGCTGTGATTTAAAAGTCCATCGCGCAAGCGTCCGGCCTGAGCCAACGGGCTGTAGGCCATTACCGGCAGCGACCGTTGCTGACACCACGTCAGCAGGTCATGCTCAATTCCTCGCGACGCCAGGTGGTACAGTACCTGATTGGTCGCGCACCGTTGGCCACCGGCAACCTGCCACAGCGCCTGCATCGCGGCAGTATCGAGATTCGATACGCCCCAACGGCGAATTTTCCCCTGCGCCACCAGCGTCTCCATACCCTCAACGGTTTGCGCAAAGGAAAATTCGCCGGCCCAGTGCAGCAGGTACATATCGAGGTAGTCGGTCCCCAGGCGGCGCAGGCTGGCTTCGCAGGCATCCATCATCTTCTGCCCAGCGGCATGCCACGGATATACTTTGGAGACCAGTACGACGCGATCCCGCAGGCCGCGAATCGCCTCTCCGACCACCTCTTCCGCACCGCCATGCGCGTACATTTCAGCGGTGTCGATGACCGTCAGCCCGCGTTCCACGCCCGCTCGTAGTGCAGCAACCTCCTGCGCGCGTCGGGCCCTGTCTTCACCCATATACCAGGTGCCCTGCCCGATGGCAGGAACTGCCGCACGATCGCCAAAAGATACCGTTTTTTCCATCATCGCCCCCTTCGGTTATGCCGTTGCACCACCGTAATGCAAAACAGGGCGCGACGCCCTGTTTTGATGCACGAATTTCTTCGTTATGGTGCACGATCGTCTGCTCGACGATCGCGCTCGTGTTCAATCAGAAGGTGTAGGTAATCCCCGTGGAGATCAGACCGCTCCAGGATTTGTCCACCATCGGGCTGTCGGTGATTTCATTAGACAGGCGGGTGTAACGCGCCGCGCCATACACGCTCCAGTCGCCGAGGAAACGGTAGTTAGCCGACAGCTCAAGATACGGGTTCCAGCTGCTATCCGGGTCGTAGCTACGCATGCCGCTACGATTCGACTCATGCTGTGAAACGCCGTAGTAGTATTCGTTCTGGTTATCGCTGTTCCACTCCAGGCCAATCCCCGGCGTCAAGGTCAGGTTGCCGTTGGTATAGCGATAAAGCCAGGCCGTATCCCAGGTGATACCGTTGCTGTTACCCAGCGTGTCGCCCGCAAGCGTAGTACGCAAGAAGCCGTACTGCGTGTTGTGGACATAAGAGAGCCCGGCCATCATGGTTGTTTTACGGCGATCCAGCTTGCGCATTTGCTCACTATCGCTGTCGCCCGGCTTGAAGTACATCGGCGACCAGTAGGCGGTCACGGACAGCTTATCGGTGTTGTCATTCCACAAATAGTAGCCGCCGCCGAGACCACGAAACCAAAAGCTGTCGCTCTCATAGCTAATTGCCGGGACGGGGAAAACATCGGCATCGTATTGTTTATAAGGGTTCTCGACGATACCCACGCCGGCCCCTAACGTAAATTTCCCTTCCGCGTGGGCAGCCGAAACAGAAGCCGCAAGGCACACGCTGAGTGCCAGAGGTTTGATCTTATTCACAATCCATATTCCCGTTTGTCAATTAATACGCAGGGGCAGTTTACCGTCGTAGGCCTCATGCCTCAAATTCTTTACCCGTCATTACATAAACCATTCAATTTCTCATCGCCAGATGACCATAAACTTGCAGCCGGATGACAGCACCATGACGCGGCCTGGCAAGACGTGCGAAAAAGCGCCTTTTTTCCGGATGAGTTATTGATATGTCATTGAAATTGATTTTTGACGGCATGCAAGTTTTCTAAATGCATCTACGCTTTAATTTAGAAGAAGTGATTTTAGCGCACGTTGTCTGTGTCGCTTCGGCAACCTGGCATAAGGGTTGCTGGAGAATCGATGAACGTCGCGCAGTTTACCTCTTCCGGGAGCTCCCACTATTCATATGAACGGCTCTCAACTTGTGCTAAAAACGAAAGGACGGCATGCCATGAATATATTCGATCACTATCGCCAGCGTTATGAAGCTGCCAAGGACGAAGAGTTCACACTGCAGGAGTTTCTTACCATCTGCCGGCAAGATCGCAGTGCTTATGCCAACGCGGCAGAACGGCTGCTGATGGCCATTGGTGAGCCAGTCATGGTCGACACGGCCCTGGAACCCCGGCTGTCCCGTCTCTTTTCAAACCGGGTTGTCGCGCGCTATCCGGCATTTGAAGAGTTTTACGGTATGGAAGATGCTATCGAGCAGATCGTCTCTTACCTGAAACACGCCGCACAAGGTCTGGAAGAGAAGAAACAGATTCTGTATCTGCTGGGCCCGGTGGGTGGGGGTAAATCGTCGCTGGCTGAACGTCTGAAATCCTTAATGCAGCGTGTGCCTATCTATATCCTGAGCGCCAACGGTGAACGTAGCCCGGTCAACGATCATCCGCTGTGCCTGTTTAACCCGCAGGAAGACGCGCAGATTCTCGATAAAGAGTATGGCGTGCCTACCCGTTATCTCGGCACCATTATGTCGCCGTGGGCGGCAAAACGCCTGCATGAGTTCGGTGGCGACATCACCAAATTCCGCGTGATCAAAGTGTGGCCCTCTATCCTTGAGCAAATTGCCATCGCCAAGACCGAACCGGGTGATGAGAATAACCAGGATATCTCCGCGCTGGTCGGTAAAGTGGATATTCGTAAACTGGAGCATTATGCCCAGAACGATCCGGACGCCTACGGCTACTCCGGCGCCCTGTGCCGCGCCAACCAGGGGATTATGGAGTTCGTCGAGATGTTTAAAGCGCCTATCAAGGTGCTGCATCCGCTGCTGACCGCGACCCAGGAAGGCAACTATAACGGGACCGAGGGCATTTCGGCCCTGCCGTTTAACGGCATTATTCTCGCCCACTCCAACGAGTCCGAATGGGTGACCTTCCGTAATAACAAAAACAATGAGGCCTTCCTCGACCGCGTGTATATCGTCAAGGTGCCTTATTGCCTGCGCATTTCCGAAGAGATGCGTATCTACGAAAAACTGCTTAACAACAGTGAGTTGACCCACGCGCCGTGCGCCCCGGGGACCCTGGAGACGCTGTCGCGCTTCTCGATACTGTCGCGGCTGAAAGAGCCGGAAAACTCGAGCATTTACTCCAAAATGCGCGTGTACGACGGTGAAAGCCTGAAAGATACCGACCCGAAAGCGAAATCCTATCAGGAGTACCGCGATTACGCCGGCGTCGATGAAGGGATGAACGGTCTGTCCACCCGCTTCGCCTTCAAAATATTGTCGCGCGTGTTTAACTTTGACCACGCCGAGGTCGCCGCGAACCCGGTCCATCTGTTCTACGTCCTGGAACAGCAAATCGAGCGCGAGCAGTTCCCGCAAGAGCAGTCGGAACGTTATCTGGAGTTCCTCAAAGGCTATCTGATCCCGAAATACGCCGAGTTTATCGGTAAAGAGATTCAGACCGCCTATCTTGAGTCCTACTCCGAATACGGGCAGAACATCTTTGACCGTTATGTCACCTATGCGGACTTCTGGATTCAGGATCAGGAATACCGCGATCCGGACACCGGCCAACTGTTTGACCGCGAGTCGTTGAACGCAGAGCTGGAAAAAATTGAGAAGCCGGCCGGGATCAGCAACCCGAAAGACTTCCGTAATGAGATAGTCAACTTCGTCCTGCGCGCCAGGGCTAATATCAACGGACGGAACCCGAACTGGACCAGCTATGAAAAACTGCGCACGGTTATTGAGAAGAAAATGTTCTCCAATACCGAAGAGCTGCTGCCGGTGATTTCGTTTAACGCCAAAACGTCCACCGACGAGCAGAAAAAACACGACGATTTTGTCGATCGTATGATGGAGAAAGGCTATACCCGTAAGCAGGTCCGTCTGCTGTGCGAATGGTACCTGCGCGTACGTAAATCATCCTGATAACGGAAATTGCCCGGCGGCGCGTTGCCTGCCGGGCCTACAACAACAGCGACCTGTAGGCCGGGTAAGCTCAGCGCCATCCGGCATTTCCGTCGCAGCGTAAGGTTGGCAATTGCAGCACAGGAGGGCATATGACCTGGTTCATAGACCGGCGCCTGAACGGAAAGAATAAAAGTGCGGTGAATCGCCAGCGCTTTTTGCGCCGTTATAAGGCGCAGATTAAACAGTCCATCTCCGAGGCGATCAATAAGCGTTCAGTGACGGATATTGACAGCGGAGAATCCGTTTCTATCCCGACGGATGATATCAACGAACCGATGTTTCATCAGGGACGCGGGGGGCTGCGTAACCGTGTACATCCGGGAAACGATCACTTTGTACAAAATGACCGCATCGAGCGGCCTCAGGGCGGCGGAGGCGGTGGCGGGAGCGGTCAAGGGCAAGCCAGCGCCGACGGCGAAGGCCAGGATGGTTTTGTCTTTCAAATATCGAAAGATGAGTATCTGGATCTGCTGTTTGAGGATCTCGCCCTGCCGAACCTGAAGAAAAATCAGCAGCGCCAGCTCACCGAATTTAAAACTCACCGGGCAGGCTTCACCGCCAACGGCGTGCCGGCCAATATCAGCGTGGTGCGCTCCCTGCAAAACTCGCTGGCGCGACGTACCGCGATGACGGCGGGCAAGCGTCGCGAATTACGGGCGCTTGAGGAGGATCTGGACACAATAGCCAAAAGTGAACCGGCGCAGTTGCTGGAAGAGGAGCGTTTACGTCGGGAAATCGCCGAGCTGCGGGCAAAAATCGAACGCGTGCCGTTTATCGATACCTTTGACCTGCGTTACAAGAATTACGAAAAACGCCCGGAGCCTTCCAGTCAGGCGGTCATGTTCTGTCTCATGGATGTCTCGGGCTCGATGGATCAGGTCACCAAGGATATGGCCAAGCGTTTTTATATCCTGCTGTATCTGTTCCTCAGCCGGACCTATAAGAACGTTGAAGTCGTCTATATTCGCCACCATACGCAGGCCAAAGAGGTGGACGAGCACGAATTTTTCTATTCTCAGGAAACCGGCGGCACTATCGTCTCAAGCGCCCTGAAGCTCATGGATGAGGTGGTTAAAGCACGATACGACCCGTCGCAGTGGAATATCTATGCCGCACAGGCCTCGGACGGCGATAACTGGGCGGATGATTCACCGCTGTGCCATGAACTGCTGGCTAAAAATATTCTGCCGGTGGTGCGTTACTACAGCTACATAGAGATAACCCGCCGCGCGCACCAGACGCTGTGGCGCGAATATGAGCATCTGCAGGAAACCTTTGAGAACTTTGCTATGCAGCACATTCGCGACCAGGAAGATATCTATCCGGTGTTCCGCGAACTGTTCCACAAGCAGGGTTCCGAGGTCAGAAACTAGCCAATAAAAACAGTCAGTTACATTAAGATCCTGACTGTTTTCCTTGAAGACTGGCCGTTGAGTATTTGCGCGTCAATTCCAATAATGACGTTTGAATAAGCCTGAATCAGTGTCTGACTGGAAGCGACTGCCACTATGCGCCTTACCGCCCACCTCTACGTTCGTCTGCCCCTGCTGATTTCTATCGTTCTGGGCGTCGTCTGTTTTTTCTTGCTTCCGGCACACCTGGGAACCTTGCAAAGAGTGCTGATCGGCTGGAATACGCTGGCATGGCCTTATCTGATTTTTATCTGGATCCGCATGTTGATTACTGATGTATCGGGCATTCAGCGCATTGCCCGATTACAGGACCAAAGCGCGATGCTCGTGCTAACGATAGTGATTGTGGCCTGTGCGGCCAGCATTGTCGCCATTTTAAGCGAACTCTCCGCGTTGAAAGAGCTCTCCGGCACGCCGCGCGTAGTGCATCTGCTGTTGACGGTGGCAACCCTCATTGTCTCCTGGGCCCTCCTGCCCAGCTCTTTCGCTATGCACTATGCCCATCAGCACTACCTGCATCGGACGCAGGACGTCACCCCGATGATATTTCCTGAAAAGCCGGAGGACCCTGGATACTGGGACTTCCTGTACTACGCGTTTACGATTGCGGTGGCATCGCAAACCGCCGATGTGGCCACCGGGACAACCGGGATTCGTCAAATCACGCTGCTACAATCGGTTATCTCCTTTGTGTTCAATCTCGCGATACTGGGTCTGTCGGTCAACGTCGGCGCAGGTCTGCTGAATTAGTCCCTCCGGATCCCGTTTCAACTGGCGCAACCAAAGCCGACTGTCGTTCCAACATGACGCGGCGGAGGTTGCCCTTCCCCCAGCCCCCTCTCCCAAGCGGCTCCTCAGGGTCAGCGTTGCCTTTAAAACGCTTATTTTTGTGCGTTAGTCCACAATTTAATATTCCGCAAGGGCAATATTTACTTTTAAATAAATGTGCTGTTTTAGAGCCGCAGGTTACACCATACACTATGCCTGAACGTGCAATAGCGCCTGAAAAATTAATATTCTTTTATAGCAATTAAAATATTTTACCTTTTAACCGCCACCAGCAGCGGCTGAAATTTAATAATTAAATCCCGTGCAATTTGTTACGGAAATTATATTTTAAAACACCAGGAATTAATTAATGAAAAAATCTTTATTGCCCCTTGCCATTGCGTCGTCACTTTCAATGGTGTCCACAGCCGTATTTGCAGATGATAAAACGGATGCCCCATCCAAAACCGTTACCGCCACCGACACCTTAGCTGGCATTGATTTTTATGGATATTTCCGTTCAGGCATGGGCGCCAGTGACGGCGGTGGTTCGATGAAAGACGCGACCGGCGGCAGCTTCGAGAAGAATAAACTCGGCCGTCTGGGTAATGAATTTGACACCTACGCTGAAGTGGGCTTTGGTAAAGAACTATATCGTTCAGGAAGTCAGTCTGTATATATTCAGACGATGATCAACATGTACGACGGTGATACCAATAGCAGCCACGAAAATAAGTTCGGCTGGGAAAATATGAATATCCAGTTCCGTAACTTCATGGGCCTTGATGAAACAACCTGGGCGGGTATTCGCCAGTACAATAAATACAGTATTGACGCCAACGACTACGATTACTGGAACCATACCAACATCGGCGGCGGTATTGAAAAAATGAGTCTCGGTCAGGGGAAACTTTCTGTCGCATTCTTACATCGCGATATTGATGAAGATCTTTCTGCCTTTGCCGAAGGCGAAGTGGACGCTCAGCAGCTGATCGATTCCAATCAACTTGAACTCATGTATGACAGCCAGCCTCTGTGGGATGGCGCAACGTTAGCGGTGGGTTATAAATATCTCCACGCAGATGCTAACGATGAACAAGTCGAGCGAGCCAACCACGATTATGTCGATGGCCAAACCGCGATGGTGGTGTTGAAACAGCAGATCTTCGACAAAGGCGTTAACAATACGGTTATCCAGTATTATGGCAAAGGCTCGGCCCTGCAAGGCGTGACCTTCGGCGCTGCGGACACGCTCAATGGCACGGTTAAAGAGGGTGAAGGTTGGGCACTGCGTAACTACGGCACCATCCCGGTTGCCGCGGATTGGGATGTCAGCCATGCGCTGAACTATGCTGCCGCCAACGATGTTGAGCTGTGGAATGGTGATAAGGGCGATGCGTCAACGGCGTCCGTCAGCGCGAAAGTGACCTATCACTGGTCTGATTACACCCGAACGTATCTTGAAATGGGTTATTTCGACGACAAGAAAACGGTTAACGGGACTGACTACGATCGCAGCGGAGCAAAGTACACCCTTGCTCAGGCGCTGTCCAACGGTCGCGATAAGCCAGAATTACGCGTATTCGTCAGCCACTACGATAGCGACCGGGATAACTGGACGGATGCCAGCGAATCGTCCTTCAATAATGGTCTGGACAACGACACCTGGGCTGTGGGTATTCAGGCTAACGTCTTCTGGTAATCATGCACTGTCTACTGCGGGCGACTGGCATAAGCTGCCCGCAGTCGGCAAACCGGCGAAGGGTGCTGTCTGAGCGAATGCGCCGGGCAGCAAAGTCGCGGTGATAAGCCAGACCTGAACCACGCAAAGATGCGCCTGTCAGGGCTGCTCAGACAGCCCTGTGCCAGCAGGAAAGATGGCTGATTTTATGACTTCTTATTGAGCATCGATTTTAAATCCGCAAAGGGATTATAGGTTGCGGCGGCCACATCCTTTTGCGCATCCTCCCCCGCCACCACTCGCGTGCCGTACTGGTCCGCCTCGGTGTATTTGGAGTGCTCATGATCGTGGCAGTACAGACACAATAACTCCCAGTTGCTGCCATCTTGCGGATTATTGGTATGGTCGTGATCTATATGGTGAACCGTTAATTCGCGCAGGTTGGAATAGACAAACTCCCGCGAGCAGCGCCCGCATACCCACGGATAGATTTTTAATGCTTTTTCGCGATAGCCGCTTTCCAGCCGGGCATAGTTTTTAGGGATCAGAGCCATTGGAGAGGTTACCTGTTACAAAGAGATAATAGGTTAGATAGTACCTCCAATCGGGTCCGCAAGGGAACAGAAGGCCTGATGAAAGCGCAACAGGCAACGGGCGAGAGTCTGGAAGCAAAACGGTGAGGCACTCCCCGGCATCAACGTAAGACGGCCTTCCGCTTACCGCGGCCGCCTTGGTTTTGAATACGCGCCATTATAATTAGCCGTCGCAAAATTCAGGCTAAAAGGTCTTTCGTTTTACATAACCTGCCGTTCGGCTGACTGCCGCTCCCCGTTGGCCGGCCCTTTCGCCGGATTATCCCTGTGGCGTAAATCCCCCCTTTTTGACTCCTGCTATTGTGCTGGTTGACCGGGAATCTGGTGCATAAAAAAGCCAGCGATCTTGTATCGCTGGCCACGTGATGATGCCCTGCTGCCGGACGTACCCTCTGCCAGCAGCGACGATTATCGATCGTTGAGACCATCCCGCCCGGGCTCTTTTGCCAGCACGCCACCTTCAATCTCACTCATAATCAGACTGGCCAGATTCTCCATGTGATGGACCTTGCCGCATTTGACAATGATCTGCCGCGCGTTGTCATATCCCGGCGCCCACAATCGGTTGTTCATGCGCACATCTTTATAGATAGCCACCAGCGGTTTTCTCCACGCTGCCGCCATATGGACCACCGAGGTATCCGGTGAGATAACCAGATCGGCATCGGCAATCAGCGCCATGGCGTGATGCAGCGTTTTGAAAGGGTTAATGCGAACCTTTTCTGGCAGCGGGAGTCGGATCTCATTGCGGTGATCGAGCAAAATGATCTGTACATCGGGATAAGCCTTCTGCAGTTTGCCGATGAGGGATGACAACTGCGCCTGCGACAGGCTGCGGTCCGGATGCCCGGCAAAAATATTAATGATGACTTTTCGCCCGACAATCCCCGCCAGATACTGCCGGGTTTGCTGATAAATATCTTCTGGAATATGGAGGTCATAGCGCTCCAGATGTTTTTTATCCAGATTCAGATGCTCGGCGATAAACGTATAGGTTTTGCTGACATGCCAGTTTTCACAATCAAAATCAAAGGATTTTGAATAGTGATTAATAGATGCCCATTTATTAAACCCCAGGACCGACTTTGCTTTTATTTGCCGCAATAACAGCATCCGGTGTATGGGCATGTCGAATAAAGAGGGATCGATAACAATGTCATACTTATTATTCGCAAGCTCATTAATAACGGACTCAGGAACATTATGGGTAAATTTATGCAGGAAATCACCGGAGGCTACATTCTCAGCCTCATAGATCCGGCGAATGCCCGGATGATACCGCATCACCTGGCTATTCGATTTTGTCAGCAGGAAATCCACGATAAATCCAGACTGATGAAGGCACTTAACCAATGCGGAATCGACAACCACATCCCCGATAGCGCCTTCATTGCGCATCAGCAGCACCGTTTTTGCCGATGACAAATCCGGCTCATGACGCGCAGGGCTATCCCACAGCGTTTTTGCGATATAAACCCGTAAGGCGTTACGCACTCTTTTTGTAAAATAATTACGGCGCCTGTTAAGTTCCCTTATTTTTTTAAACTTCTTCGGGGATACCCGCACCGCTGTGTTATCTATCATCATATCCTCGTAACCACAATTAACCGCACTACTATCGATTTTGTTAAGGACTCAATAAAATGAGAAAAGTTCTATTGCTTAATAAATTCTTTCCATTTTGTCGTGAGGAGAGCTTTGGCCAGCGATAAATTGAAGAGAATTTGCTTAAATTATGAATTAAATACGAATAATCCGATGAGAAGATATGAATTGGCCCTCACCGTTCGCGGAGGTATTGATCGTTGAGCATCATGTCGTTTATCCCTCTCCTCTCAGGTCCACATTCACCGCGCAAGCAATCAGAACAAAAATGCTCCTACGGGTTCCGTGGGTTCTCATCAGGCGTGAAGAAGATTATGCTGACGGCTTTGTCATGCTGGAAAGATTGAGATGAACATGCCGGAAAAACGCAACACCCACCGTCAGCTGCTCGCGCTGCTTGAACAGCATCAGGCACGCTATCGCGTCGTAGAACATGAGGCCGTGGGGAAATGTGAGGCCGTGTCGGAAATTCGCGGTACCGCTTTGGGCCAGGGCGCAAAAGCGCTGGTCTGTAAAGTCAAAGGGAACGGCGTGAACCAGCATGTGCTGGCGATCCTCGCCGCCGATCAACAGGCAGACCTGTCACGCCTGGCGCAGCATATCGGCGGCAGCAAGGCGTCGCTGGCCAGTCCGGCGGAAGTCGATACGCTCACCGCCTGCGTTTTTGGCGCCATCCCACCGTTCAGCTTTCATCCGGACTTGCGGCTGATTGCCGATCCGCTGCTGTTCGATCGCTACCCTGAAATTGCCTTTAACGCCGGCCAGCTGGATAAATCCATTATCCTCAACACCAGGGATTATCTGCGCATCGCCCGCCCGGAGCTGGTCGCCTTTCGCCGCGAAAGCTGAGGTGTGATAGTACACCGCCACGTAAAATTGTGCAGATGCCTGAATACGCGGTCGTTCGTCAAAAAAAGCCTGTCTATTCACGCTATTACGCGTAAAGTAGACAGGCTTATTATTTTGGCAAGGATCTCCCTTCATGTTCGATACAACCCTGTTTATTCTGCTGGGGCTGGCCGCGCTGGGTTTTATCAGCCATAACACCACCGTGGCCATTTCTATCCTCGTTTTAATCATCGTTCGCGTCACGCCGCTCAACGTCTTTTTCCCGTGGATTGAAAAACAGGGGCTGACGATCGGTATTATTATTCTGACCATTGGCGTCATGGCCCCCATTGCCAGCGGCACGCTGCCGCCGTCGACGCTGCTGCACTCGTTCGTTAACTGGAAGTCGCTGCTGGCGATTGCGGTGGGCGTATTCGTCTCATGGCTGGGCGGTCGCGGCGTGGCGCTGATGGGGTCGCAACCGCAGCTGGTCGCCGGGCTGCTGGTCGGCACGGTCCTTGGCGTAGCGCTGTTCCGCGGCGTACCGGTTGGCCCGCTGATCGCCGCTGGCATCATTTCACTGTTTATCGGGAAGTCGTAACCAGACTCGCCAGGTAGCGCCCTGGCGTCTGGCCCAGCCCCTTTTTAAACATCGTAATAAACGCGGTCGTCGAGTCATATCCCAGCGTTTGCGCGGTCTGCTGGACCGTTTGCCCGCGAATCAACATCTGCAGGGCCAGGATCAGCTGCAGCTGATGTCGCCAGCGGCGAAAGCTCAGCCCGGTCTCACGCACCACCAGCCGCGCCAGATTCCGTTCGCTCATCGCAAATTCCGCCGCCCACTGCCCCAGCGTCTGCCAACGGGCCGGATCAACCGCCATAAAATCCGCCATCTGGCGAATCTTCGGATGGGGGGAAACCGGCAACTGCAGATGTTCCTGCGGCTGTCGTGGGAGCTCATCGAACAGCACCTGTACCAGCCGTTGAGTAGTCGGATGGGCAAACGCCTCCCCGTGACGTCCGGCGAGGGTCAGGATAAGCTCGCGAACCAGGGGAGAAATTTTTAAGGTACAACAGTGCGCCGGCATTGGCGCAGCATCCGGTTCAATAAACAGAAAACTGATTTGCGCCCCCGGCGTGGCGCGGTTGCTGTGGGGCATCTGACCCGGTACCCACACCGCGTACTGCGGCGGCACCATCCACATAGCGTTCTCCACCTCGCAAGTGAGCGCTCCATGCAAGGCGAGGATCAGCTGGCCTTTGCGGTGCTGATGGCGAGGGATGAACTGCTCGTCCTCCACCACCTGAATGCGAAAAGCGAGGGCCGATTCATGGCCGCTGTCCGGATCGTAGCCATCCAGGCCAAGTCCTATCATGATTTTGTCCGATATTAGCGATAATCTGTCATTTTAGCTTGATTTAAACCATCGGCAAACGCGCTATTGTAGCCGCCCTGTTTACTCGTCAGAGATTGCCATGAGTTCTGTTCTGCCTTCTACCGGCCGCCGTCATCTGCTGCTGATTGCCGGGATTTTATTGATTGCCTCCACGCTACGCGTGACTTTTACCGGCGCAGCCCCGCTGCTGGACGCCATTCGCGCGGACTATGGTCTCTCCACCGCACAAACCGGGATGCTCACCACATTGCCGCTGCTGGCCTTTGGCCTGGTATCGCCGCTAGCGGCAGGCGTCGGTCGCCGGCTAGGCATTGAGCGCAGTCTGCTGGTCGCGTTAGTCCTTATTTGTCTGGGTATCGGATTGCGTTCGCTTCCTTCCACCGCCTTACTGTTCGGCGGTACGGCGATCATCGGCTGCGGAATTGCGCTCGGTAACGTTCTGCTGCCAGGTCTGATCAAACGCGATTTCTCACAGCATGTTGCGAGGATGACCGGGGCCTACTCGATCACTATGGGCGGAGCGGCCGCGCTGGGTTCAGCCATGGTGGTGCCGCTGGCGCTGGCGGGTTTCGGCTGGCACGGCGCGCTCTTGATGTTAATGGTCTTTCCGCTGCTGGCGCTGCTGGTATGGTTACCGCAAACGCGCAAGACCGCGACTGCGCCGCTCACCGGTTCCGGCGCCATGCACAATCGCGGAATCTGGCGCTCCGCGCTCGCCTGGCAGGTCACGCTGTTCCTCGGCATCAACTCGCTGGTCTATTACGTTATTATTGGCTGGCTGCCGGCCATTTTGCAGAGCCTTGGCTACAGCGAGGCGCAGGCGGGCTCTCTGCATGGTTTGCTCCAGCTGGCCACCGCGGCCCCCGGGCTGGCGATTCCGCTGATTCTTCATCGCCTTAAAGACCAGCGCGCCATCGCGGTCATTGTGGCGCTGATGTGCGCCATCAGCGCCTGCGGGCTGTGGTTCTGGCCGGGACAGGCGGTAGTCTGGACGCTGATCTTTGGTTTCGGTTCGGGGGCGACCATGATTCTGGGATTGACGTTTATTGGCCTGCGCGCAAACTCTGCGCACCAGGCAGCGGCCTTGTCGGGGATGGCACAGACCATCGGATACCTGCTGGCCGCCTGCGGACCACCGCTCATGGGGAAAATTCATGATGCCAACGGCGACTGGCAGATCCCGCTTATCGCCGTGGCGCTGATTTCAGTCGTCATGGCGCTGTTCGGCGCACTGGCCGGACGCGACCGGGAGATAAACGGATAGCGCTTTGATAAGCCGCCATTACGATGGCGGCAATATTTTCCTGCTCGCCCGCGCCGCCGGGGTGATACCGGCAATGCGGACTCAATCCAGTAAGATTAACCGGCGCTGAGATTACTGGCTTGCGGCATGTAAAAACGCCTGCACCAGCGGTGCGGGACGCCCTTCGAGGGCATGACGTTCATGCTGAAACAAGGTCGCCACAAAGAACGGATGTGTGACCAGTTCCACCGCGCGAATCTCCCCCTCTTCATCCCATCCGGTTACCCGCAGCTCCCCCTGCTCCAGTTCACGGGCAAAGCTGTCGGCGATACCGTAGTTGCAGTGGTAGCCCTCTTCAATATGATCGCGACCGTACGCACGGGCAATCAGGGTATGAGCGCGCAGCTCAATGGTGTCCGACTTTTCAACCAGCGAGCAGCTGAGCGGCGCTATCACCATCCGTCCTTCGGTATCGGTTTCAGCATGTGCCGCATCCTGCCAGCCCATCACGTTACGCGCATATTCGATTATCGCGTGCTGAAAACCACCGCAGGTTCCAAGGAAAGGCACGCTGTTTTCGCGCGCGTAGCGAATGGCGGTAAACGCGCCTTCGGCATTTTCGTACGGACTGGCGGGCACGACCCAGATAGCAGCGTAATCCACCAGCGCATCGGCATGATGAATATCACGAGTTGCCAGCCACTCATAGCGCACGGGCAGCTCCAGCACGGCAGCAGCATCGTCGATAGCCAGGGGGATAGCTTTATGGGCAATCACGTCAGGATTGTAGTCGCCAACCAGGGCAATACGCAGGGGGGTGTTCATAGCAGGATCCTTATGTCAGAGCGATTTTCGGGCAACACAAGGAGCCTCAGATTAGCGATCTCCGTCGCGGAACACAACCCCTGTTTTCACCACGGCAGAAGGCCATTCGTGCTTTCGGATTGCTTTGTGCGCGGGTAATTTCCTCGCGCAGGCGCTATTGTATAGCGCCGAGGAATAATGATGGACCGCCTATGAAAAGCAAAATTTTGGTCAGCGCCTGCCTGATGGGTTTTCAGGTTCGCTATAATGGCAGCCAAAAAGCGCAGCTTGCCGACGCGCTGGCGCGCTGGCAGCGCGAAGGTCGGCTGGTAATTCATTGCCCGGAGCTGGCCGCCGGGCTGCCGGTCCCCCGACTGCCGGCCGAAATCCTTCACGCCCAGGGCGCGGATGTCATGCAAGACCGCGCGCGTATCGTTGAAAGCGACGGTCAGGACGTCACCCCGCACTATCAGCTGGCCGCATGGCTGGCCCTGCGCGCCGCACAGGATGCCGGCTGCGAGGCCGCGTTGTTAACCGATGGCAGCCCGACCTGTGGCAGCCAGTTTATTTACGACGGGACGTTCAGCGGGCAGCGAAAGCCGGGCTCAGGCGTGGCGGCGGCGCTGCTGCGTGAACACGGAATCGCCGTTTTTTCCGACCAACAGCTGCCCCAACTCCTCGCCTGGATGCAACAGAGAGAAAATAGCGATGATTCACTGTAAACGCGTTTATGATCCGGCAGAGGCCGGCGACGGTTACCGCGTCCTGGTCGACCGACTGTGGCCGCGCGGGATGAAAAAAGAGGCTTTGCGCTACGATGAATGGTGCAAATCGCTCTCGCCCTCTTCGGCGCTACGTAAAGCGTTCCACGGCGAGGCGATCGATTTTGCCAGCTTCAGTCAACAGTATCGCCAGGAACTCGACGCCCGGCGTGACGAAGGATTACGTCTCGCCGGGCTGGCTCGCCAACAGCCCTTAACCTTGCTGTATGCCGCCAAAGATATCCGGCAAAACCATGCGCTGGTGCTGGCTAACTGGCTTGAGAATCTACCGGTTACGGCTTAGCGGGGTGATCCCGGCGCCACAGTTCCCATTCATCGAGGGTTTCCCCGCCGGGCAGCTTACAGTCGCTGCGCACGCCCTGCGGCGTCTGAACCGGAATCAGACTACCGCCTTTTTGCGTACAGTAGACGGAAGCCGGGTTGGCCATGCCGATAGTCTGCGGCGGCGGTGGGGCATCCTGCGGCTGCGGCTGCTTCGCGCATCCGGCCAGGGTCAGCGGCAGTAGCATTATCATCCACTTCATTTCTGTTCCTTCTTTGCACAGAGCAGGTATTTGCCCTGATTCTTCATGGTTTCTCCATTTTAACTACACTTTTGCCCCGTAGAGTAGCGCTTGTTCTCGAACTGACCAGAGAACAGATCATTCCATAATCAATGAGTTTTCCCCGTCGCCCCCGACGGGGCTTTTTTTCCCCGCTGCGATCGCAGGTATTCCCTTCATTAATGTGTTAAATTTGTTGTATCTATGTTTACTCTTCGTTGGTAGCCGTTTTCCAGCATAAATGACTGACGGCCCCACCCGCGATCGGGAGCCGTACATTCATGTCAGATTTTATTCTTGCTCGCGTCTCGCAAACGCTCGCCAATGAACATTCCCTTGAAATGTTAGTCAGGCAGCTGCTAGAGATGCTGGAGCTTGTGACCAGAATGGAGTCGACTTATCTGACTCGTATTGATTTAAAAGCGCAGCGCCAGCTGGTCCTGTACGCGCATAACAGCAGCGAAATGCAGATCCCGGAAGGGTTTTCGGTGCCGTGGAATGAGTCGCTGTGTAAACGTGCAATCGATGATGACTGCCAGTTCAGTAACGATGTCAACACCCGCTGGCCGTCGTGCATCGCCGCTCAGGGCATGGGTATTATCACCTTCTTCAGCATTCCCGTGCGCCTCGCCGACGGTTCGCTGTACGGCACATTGTGTGCAACCAGCCGCAATAAGCAGCCCTATAACCTCGAAGGCGAGCAGGTGATGGAGCTGTTTGCTAACTTAATTTCTCACTACATTGAGAAAGAGACGCTGGTTGATCAGCTTCGCGCCGCCAACGTCGCGCTGGAAATGCACTCCTATACCGACGAGCTGACCGGCTTAGCCAATCGCCGGGCGCTGTTTAAGCATCTGTCGTCAATGTTTCCCCGCGAGCGCGAACGGCAGCGCAATCTGCTGATGATCTTTATCGACCTCGATGATTTTAAAGCGATCAACGATCGCTTTGGTCATCAGTGCGGCGACAGCTTTTTGATCCAGATTGGCGAACGGCTGAAGGCGAATATTCGCCAGGGAGACCTGGTGGGGCGTCTGGGCGGCGATGAGTTTTTGGTCGTCGGCACCGAACTGGACACTGTGCAACAACAGTCCTTTGTTGCGATCCTGCGAGAGGCCTTACGTGGAGTTTACTTTCTGGGTGAACACCGAATTAACTATCCCGGTGCCAGTTTTGGCGTCACTGAGGTGAATCCGCAGATTCAGGATGTCGAAAGTGCGCTGCGCGCTGCGGATGATGCGATGTATCAGGATAAAAAGTCCCGTCGGCGCGATTCCTTTCTGAATATTGATTAAAACCTGACGGCGATATCCAGTATGATAGCGAGGTTTTCCGGTAAGCTGTGGCGATGTAATGCAACGGCTTAATGGTTTTGTGGCAGGACAGGTCATATTTTTAGCTTCAGGGGTAACATCATGAGATTGGGTATTCTTTTCCCGGTGGCCATTTTTATCGTCGCCGTTGTTTTTCTCGGTTGGTTTTTTGTCGGCGGCTACGCGGCTCCGGGCGGCGCGTAATGAAAAAAAGTACCATTCTGATGATTATCATCGCGATCGTGGCCCTGGCCGGCGTTCAGTTCGGCTGGTGGTAGCGCCTGCGGCCGGGGATCATTCGTCAGAGCGTTATTGCGGAGTTATCCTATCCACTCAATAAGTTAACGCTATACACTCACTTCATCAGCCGACTCCGCAAGCTCTTTGCCCGCGGACGGTGGACAACGGAGAAGTGAGAAATGAAAAAACCGATCGTGTTATCGTTGATTCTTGCGCTATGCACGCTGTTATCGGGATGTATTGTTGACGACGGCTATCACCACAGGCACCACCACCATCATCATTATGACGGCCGCGGCTGGTGACGGAAGGGTTAAACAGGGCGAACGCGCGTTCGCCCCATAGTCTTAGTCCTGACGGTCAGAACCTAAAAAGAAGAAACCCAGCGGGATGGAAAACAGCAGCGTGAACACGATGCTGTACACGGTCACCATCGCCCCCTGCAGGAAAAACATCGATGTGCTCCATTCGGAGTACGGCATATTGTATTCGCTAACGACCCCGCCAAACGTTGCGCGGCCCACCACGGTAAGCGCGATGGCAAACACAATCCCTATCGACAAGAAGAATTTCTTGCTGTTTTTGTTACTGATGAGCTTTTGCAGAATCATCCGGGTTCCCTTTTCTCTGACCGATAATCGGCTGTATATGTAACATTAATGCAATAAAAACTGAAGGGTTTTTGTTACAAGCCAGAGGATATCGCTATCAGGCCGGAATCACGACCGGCCAGCGGTTTACGATTGCAACGTTGCCAGACGCGCAGCAAAACCGACAAACACCAGACCAATCAGACTGTTGCCGATTTTTGCCAGTTTCTTTCTGGTCTTCACGTAGCGCGTCACGAACGAACCGGACAGGATCAGGAAGCTCATGTACATAAAGCTAATCACTTCCAGCGTCAGCGCGAGGATAAAGAACGCCAGCCCGGGCGTTTTCGCGCTAACGTCGATGAACTGCACGAAAAAAGAGACATAGAAAAGAATGGCTTTAGGATTCGTCAGGCTAAGCGTCAGCGAGCGTTTCAGAATCGCGCTTCCCGGTTCAGCTCCGGCGTCCGCGTGTCCTTCCCGCTGGGTCAGAACGGAATAGAGCATTTTGCCCCCCAGCCACAGCAGGTAAATCGCCCCCAGATAGCGAACGATATTAAACAGCACCGGCGTGGTCTTAATCAGGGTCGCGACGCCGGCAAACGCCAACAGCATCAGCACAGCGTCGCCGATAAACACGCCAGCCGCCGCCAGATAGCCCTTTTTAACGCCGTGCGCAATACCGGTTTTCAGAACAAAAAAGGTATTAGGGCCGGGTACCAGGATGATAAAAATAGCCCCGACCAGATAGGTCAGATAATTCAACACACCAAACTCAGCGAACACGCTGCACTCCTTCGCTTTCAACAAAAAACATGATCGCGCTCACGTTAACGCAACTGCCGCGATTTTGAAAGCGCTTACGGTGCTTGTTGGCTTAGTAGAGTGAGCCCTCGCCCAGCGGGCGGGTTTTGAAACGCCGATGTACCCACAGATATTGCTCCGGCGCGCGCAGAATCTCTTTTTCAATCACCCGGTTGATGTAGCTGGCCGCATCCTGTTTATCTTCACCAGGATAGTCATTCAGCACATCGCTGATGTACAAGGTGTAACCTTTCCGGTCCATCTTGCGCACCATACTGATGCTCAGCATCTTCGCACCGGAGAGACGCGACAGGACGTAGGTACCGTTTGTCGTCGCCGCCTGAGGGACGGAGAAGAACGGCGCAAACACGCTGCCTTTCGGGCCATAATCCTGATCCGGGGCGAACCATACCGCTTCGCCGGCTTTCAGCGCGTGCACCAGACCAGATAAATTACGGCGATCGATCATCGCTTTATTCGAACGCAGGCGTCCGCGGGTTTGCACCCACTCCATCAGCGGGCTGTTGTGCGGGCGATAGGTCGCCATCATTGGCCGACACAGGCCCATGGTACGGCCACCGAGTTCCAGCGACATGAAGTGCACGCCAACGACCATAACGCCCTGCCCGGCGCTTAATGCTTTGCTCAGGTTCTCAAAGCCTTCAACGTCGAACCATTTTTTAACCCGCTCGTCGCTCCAGAACCAGGCCATACCGGTTTCGATAAGCCCCATCCCCAGCGACATAAAATTCTGCTCAATCATCTTATCCCGCGCTTGCGGCGACATGTCCGGAAAACAGAGTTCAAGATTGCGGCGGGCAATATGTTCGCGGCGCTTAAGGAAGCGGCGCGACGCCTTTCCTGCGCTGGTGCCGATGATATGTAACAGAGGATAAGGCAATTGCACGATTAACCAGAGAATGGCCAGGCCAAACCAGGTCCCCCAGTTGCGAGGGTGCAGAAGACTTTTATTAAAAGCGCAAGGCATGATTTTTCCTGTAAACGTCTATAAATGAGTAGCGCTTAAGGAAAAAACGAAGTCCATTCATCAGTCGTTAGGCGGTACGTATAGCAACTATGACAATAGTAATCCGGCTAAATTCACTCCGGCAAGTAAAAAACATCCCCGCGGTGAAAAAAGCATAATACCCTCACAGTTGTAACAGAATGTAAAATAAAAAAGAAGATCTCATTACAAATATTTACTATGGCAACCCTTTTCTCGCTAATTATTTCGATTCGCTGATTGCACATTATTAAATCAATTTGTACTTTTCAGTATCATATTGCTTCGCAACCCCTGCTGTCACTGGCCGGCGACATCCTCCCGCCCTCTCATCCTGCGCGCGGCGGCGCGGAGGTAAAAAGTATAAACGTCGCTAAGAATCACGGCAATCAATATAACGCTTCTCCATATATCAGAGTCATAACCTATGAAATAGCATGCAACGTATCTTTTCATTCCTTTTCTATATATCAAATAAGAATCACCTTATTTTATAAATCCGCGCAATATCTGGCGCCTTCAGAAAATAAATCGCACATCATTCGTTTGTAACGAACAATTATCATTTTTTATCCCCCAATCTTCGCCGATCAGCCGCCCGTAACGCAGGCCTGAGAGCGGATACCGTGAAATCAACAACATTTCCCAATCGCAACAGTCACTTATTGAAATTATTGTTCGCGCGGCCCATTTTTGCGCCGCCTTTTAATTGTAATGATAACCATTCTCATATTAACATATCACTATTGATAACCTGTTCTGAATCTGCTCATGTCTCAGCTTTCCGCCGCCACACCGTTCACGTTCGCCTCTCTGTATCAGGCCCATCACGGCTGGCTGACAACCTGGTTAACCGGCAAGCTGCAATCCGCCTTTGACGCCGATGATGTCACTCAGGATACCTTTCTGCGCGTCATGGGCAGCGAATCTCTGCCCGCTATCCGCGATCCTAAGTCCTTCCTGTGCACCATCGCCCGACGGGTGATGATCGATCTGTTTCGCCGTAACGCGCTGGAACGCGCGTGGCTGGAGATGCTTGCCCAGCTTCCGCAGGCCATGGTCCCTTCGCCGGAACTACAGCACATTCAGCTGGAGACGCTGCAGCAGGTCGATGCCATGCTGGATGGCCTGAGCCGCAAAGCCCGCGCGGCCTTTTTATTTTCGCAACTGGAGGGGCTGACGTATGCCGAGATTGCCGAACGCCTGATGGTCTCGGTCAGCTCAGTGAAAAAATATGTCGCCAGGGCAACTGAGCACTGCCTGCTTTTTCGCCTGGAGAATGGCCTGTGAGTTCCGCATTAACCGAATCCCGTCGCCTGGCCCTGCGTTCCGCATCGCGCTGGTACGCGGTATTAAGCGATGGTCGCGTCAACCCACAGCAAGAGGCCCGCTGGCAACAGTGGTATGAACAAAACCGCGATCACCAGTGGGCGTGGCAGCAGGTCGAAAACCTGCGCCAGCAGATGGGACAACTTCCCGGCCCCCTTGCCAGCCGGACGCTCAACGACAGTCGCCTGACGCGTCGCCAGGTACTGAAAGGGCTGATGCTGCTGGTCGCCGCCGGCGGCGGCTGGCAAATGTGGACCAGTGAACTGGCGGAAGGATTGCGCGCCGATTACCGCACGGCAAAAGGTCTGCCGCTGCGGCAAACCCTCAACGACGGCACTCTGCTGACGCTCAATACCGACAGCGCCGCCGATGTGCGCTTTGATGATCGCCTGCGCCTGGTTCGCCTGCGCTACGGCGAAATTGCCGTTACTACCGCCCGTGACCGCCGACAGCGACCGTTTCGCGTCCAGACCCGAGATGGTTTACTTACCGCGCTGGGCACCGAATTTACCCTCCGCCAGTTTCCCCGTGACACGCGCCTGACGGTGCAACAGCACGCTGTCGAGGCGGTGCTGTCAGGCGGACAGCGCAAGATTGTCCACGCCGGCGAGAGTCTGTGGTTTACCCACGACACCTTCTCCCACCTTCAGCCGCTGAATGGCAGCGACGTAAGCTGGACACAGGGCGTCCTCAGTTTCCGCGATCGTCCCCTGCATGAGGTGCTCGCCACACTCTCCCGCTATCGCCCGGGGATCTTGCGCTGCGATCCCGCCGTCGCCGGTTTACGTCTGAGCGGCACCTTTCCACTGGGCGACACTGATGCGATTTTGCGCATCATCGCGCAGACCCTACCGGTAAAACTGCAGTTTGCCACCCGCTACTGGGTCACTGTCGTCGCGGCCTGAGAAAAAAACAAAAAATTAGCCTTCTCCATTGTCCCTTTTCACCTGCTCGTTCGACTTAACAGGTGATGACAACCAAAAACGATTGTGGAGAACACATGACGCCTTTACGCGTATTACGCAAACCGATGCCTCTGGTGATGGCAATCCGTTTAAGCCTGCTGCCTCTCGCGGGGCTGGTCGCGGCCCCCACATTGGCGGCAACGCAGTTTGACATTGCCGCCGGGGATTTAGACAGCGCCCTGAACCAATATGCCGCCCGCAGCGGTATTACGCTCTCGGCGGACGCCGGCCTGACTCGCGGAAAACACAGCGATGGCCTGCACGGCAGCTATGAGGTGGAAGACGGTCTGCAAACGCTGCTCGACGGTAGCGGGCTGCAGCTGAAGTCTCTGGGCAATCAGGCCTGGACGCTGGAGCCGGCGCCTGCGAATACGGAATCCACGCTGACGGTGGTCGGCGACTGGCTTGGCGACGCCCGGGAAAACGATGTTTTTGAACATGCTGGCGCCCGCGATGTTATCCGCCGCGATGATTTTGCTAAAACCGGCGCCACCACCATGCGCGAAGTCCTGAATCGCATTCCCGGCGTCAATGCGCCGGAAAATACCGGTACCGGCAGCCACGATCTGGCGATGAACTTTGGCATCCGGGGGCTGAACCCACGCCTCGCCAGCCGTTCTACGGTACTGATGGACGGTATTCCGGTACCTTTCGCCCCCTACGGTCAACCTCAGCTATCGCTGGCGCCGGTATCGCTGGGCAACATGGATGCTGTAGATGTGGTTCGCGGCGCAGGCGCCGTGCGCTACGGACCGCAAAACGTGGGCGGCGTAGTGAACTTTGTCACCCGGGCCATCCCGCAGGATTTTGGCATAGCGGGCGGCGTGGAAGGTCAGCTCAGCCCGACCTCCTCGCAGAACAATCCCAAAGAGACCCACAACCTGATGCTGGGGGGGACTGCCGATAACGGACTGGGGGCTGCCCTGCTCTATTCCGGTACCCGCGGCAGCGACTGGCGTGAACATAGCGCCACGCGCATCGATGACGTGATGCTGAAAGGCAAATATGCGCCAAACGCGGTGCACACGTTCAACAGCTTGCTGCAATACTACGATGGTGAAGCCGATATGCCCGGCGGCCTGTCCCGCGCCGATTATGCTGCCGATCGCTGGCAGTCCACCCGCTTAAAAGATCGCTTCTGGGGACGACGTCAGCTTGCCAGCCTCGGCTATCAGTTCCAGCCGGATGCACAGCACAAGTTCAACATTCAGGGCTTCTATACCCATACGCTGCGCAGCGGTTATCTGGAGCAAGGGAAGCGCACCACGCTTTCCCCGCGTGAATACTGGGTGCGCGGTATCGAACCGCGCTACAGCCAGAGCTTTATGCTTGGCGCTTCCGCTCATGAAGTCGGCGTCGGCTATCGCTACGTGAATGAATCCACGCACGAGATGCGCTACTACACCCCCACCATCAGCGGCAAGTTGCCCGACACCGCCAGTCCGTACGACCGCGATACCCGCTCTGGCACCGAGGCTCACGCCTGGTATATCGACGATCGTATTGATATCGGCAACTGGACGGTCACGCCGGGCATGCGTTTCGAACATATTGAGTCTTACCAGGATGACAGTCTGAAAGGCACCCGTCAGCAGGTCAGCTATAACGCCCCGCTGCCGGCGCTTAACGTACTTTATCATCTCACCGACAGCTGGAATCTTTATGCCAACACAGAAGGATCGTTCGGTACCGTACAGTACAGCCAAATTGGCAAGGCTGTGCAAAGCGGCAATGTGGAACCGGAAAAAGCCCGTACCTGGGAAGTCGGTACTCGCTACGACAACGGCGCGCTGAGCGCGGAAATGGGACTCTTCCTGATTAACTTCAATAATCAGTACGACTCCAACCAGACCAACGATACCGTCACCGCTCGCGGTAAAACGCGCCACAGCGGACTGGAGACGCAGACGCGTTACGACCTTGGCGATCTCAATCCGCAGCTGGAAAATCTGTCGGTCTATGCCAGCTATGCCTATGTCAACGCCGTCATTCGTGAGAAAGGCGATACCTACGGTAACCAGGTGCCTTTCTCACCCAGACATAAAGGTACGCTTGGCGTGGACTACAAACCGGGTAACTGGACGTTCAACCTCAATAGCGATTTTCAGTCCAGTCAGTTTGCAGACAATGCCAACACCGTGGCGGAGAGCGCTGACGGCAGCAACGGCCGCATTCCGGGCTACATGCTGTGGGGCGCCCGCGTCGCCTATGATTTTGGCCCGCAAATGGCCAATCTCAACCTGGCATTCGGCGTGAAAAACATTTTCGACCATGAGTACTACACCCGCTCATACGACGATAACAACAAAGGCATCTATGTCGGCCAGCCGCGGACCTTGTATCTGCAAGGTGCCATGACATTCTGATGACGACCTGGGGGTGAGCAAAAGGTTGTGCGGGTATTCCGTCACCGTCCCGCCATAGGGCGGTGACGGTGACGTTTTAGCACGCCTTTCAGCCTTGATGCCGACGTTTGGCGCTGTAAAGGCGTCTCGCCCCCGACAACTCGCGAGGAAACTGCGTCTCCGTCAGCGGCGGCCGGCAAGCGTTCATCACCCCATCACGCATCTTGTTCTAAAATTCGTTTTGCCGACGATCGAATCAGATATGTATCATCCCGGCAGCGAGATAACGCAAGTGGCTCACGACAATGTATTTTCTTTTTATGAGCAAAATGATTAACTGACGTCTGTTAAAAACTTTTTCACGCTTTTATGCGTCTTTGTCGCCATGCATTTCGGGCTTGAGTATTGCTATAAATGAAATTATTTCGGGATTTACTCGCCGATCATTTCGCCACGTACTGGCGTCTCTACCCTCTGCTGGCGTTATCTGGATACAGACCACCGGAATGAGCCGATATTATCCCAATCACGCGGATGGAGAAAAACGATGCGTCTCGCCTTAAAATCAGCATTGATGCTAACCACGCGCGTTATACAGATAATCAACCCGGAACTTCAGTTGCATATGCAACGCACGGCGCTAATTGCTCTCGAGCTCGCGTTAGCTCTGGAACTGCCGCGGTCGCAGCAGCAGACCATATTTTGCGCCGCACTGCTTCACGATATTGGCGTGCTCGGGGATAAGCGAATCGTCACTTCGCTGAATGACATTGATAATATCGAAGACCCCCACCAGCATCGGGGCGCCGAGATGCTCGGCGGCTTACCCACCTTTGCGCCTGTTTTGCCTGTTATTCGCCATCACCACTTTAACCCGGCGTATAAAGGTAACCTCGAAGAGCATATCGTTTTTTTTGCCGATGCTTTTGAACGTCTGCTCTCCAGCGGAAATATCACCACAGATCATCACCCCGACATTATCATCGACACCTTTCGCACATCGCATCATGAGATTGATCCGATGCTCTGTGACACCGTCTGCCAGCTCGCGCAAAAAGAGCATTTCTGGCTGCATCTTCATCCCGGACATATCCAAAGGATGCTGGAGATCATCGGCCCGATTAACGAGCTGTACATCGATATCGACGGGCTGAAAGATATTTGTTTGTTAATTGCCAAAATTGTCGATACCTACAGCAGCTTCACCGCCAGTCACAGTATTATGGTCGGCGAAATATCCTGCCTGCTGGCAACCTATATGCATCTGCCGGAAGAGGAGTGTAAAAAAATCGAGATTGCCGGCTATTTGCACGATATTGGTAAAATTAATATCCCGTTGGATATCCTGGAAAAGCAAAGCGAACTCACGCCTGATGAACTGCGTCAGGTGCGAGAGCATAGCTATATGACCGGTGAAATTCTCAGCGCCTTTAGTGAACTCGGTGAAATCATTAACTGGGCGGCCAACCACCATGAAAAACTCGATGGCAGCGGCTATCCGCTGCATCTGAATCAGGATTATCTGCAACTCCCTGACCGTATCATCGCCATTGCCGATATTTTTACCGCCCTGACCGAAGATCGTCCCTATCGCGTTGCCATGCGTTATCAGGATGCATTACAGCTGATAGAGAACGATGTTATAAATGGCGCCCTGGATAAAGATGTTTTTTGTACGTTATGCCAGCATGCCGACACGCTACATAGCACGATTATTCGGAAAAAACGCGACTAACCCTCTGCCCGCAAATGGGCAGAAGCGGGTTCTATAATTAGACGTAACGTCATTTGTTCATCTGCATGCAAGGAAAATTCGGGTGAGAATCGCCACCATGACCAACTGGGCCTACGGGATCACCGTTTGCCTGACCATCACTTCCGGTATTGCCATGCTGATGGCGTCCAACGCGGAGACCGCCGAACGCCAGGTCGTACAACAGCGGCAGATCTTCGACCAGCTAACCGAAACGGTTGAAACCGAGAGCTGGGAATTATCCGACCTCGCTCGCGCTTACGTCATTAACAAAAACCCGGATGTGTTACAGGAATACCGCCAGCAGGCCCGTTCGCTGACGACGATAGAGCACCGGCTGGAAAAGCTGAAAGATCGGGGAGCGACGCCGCAGGAGCTGATGTTGCTGCGCGAGGGGCTGCAGATAGCGGATGAGCTGCAGGATGAACAGCAGGCCGCGCTTGCCAGTATTGAACGTGGAGCAGACAGCGAGGCGCTCACCCTGCTCTACGGCAAGCCTTATGAACAGGAGCTGGAACGGGTACAGACCCAGATCGATCACTTCCGCCTTATGCTGGAAGGCCGGGCCGCCAGCGCCATTGCGCAAGCCACGGAAAAATCGCACACCTGGCGTACGTTATCAGAAATAATGGTCGCGCTGACGGCGCTGATGTTCCTGTTTGTCCTCGGATTTATCCTGCAACGGCGGGTATTGTACCCGGTTGTTCGTTTAAGTGATGTGGTACAACGTCTTGCCTCACAGGATTATGCCGTCGAAGCCCCCCAGTTCACGCAGATCGATGAGATTGGCGATATGGCCCAGGCGATCCGTATTTTCCGCGAAAATGGCCTGGCGCGTCAGCGTCTTGAGCAAGAGCGGGATGCCGACTGGGCGATTCGGGAACTGCTGGCGCGCATGACGCAGCGTCTGCAGGGCTGCGAATCTTTTGACGATGTTATCAAGGTCGCCGAGCTCTTCGCTCCGAATATCGCCCCCGCAATTCCCGGGCGCCTGTATGTTCTCGAAACCAATCCCTGGCAGTTGCGCTGTGTGGCTCAATGGCTCTCGCCGCCGGATGAACCCGAGGTCTTTTATCCTGACAACTGCTGGGCCGTGCGCCGTGGATTAAGCCATCCGCCGGTCAATGGTGAGCCTGACATCGCCTGCACCCACCTGCCCGACGCCTGCATTCATCAATCGCTTTGCGTGCCGCTGGTTGCGCAAGGAGAAGCGATCGGCCTGCTCTCCTTCAGGAATGTCACCCCCGCCACCGCCCCTTCTCGCGCCTATCTGGAGCTGATGGCCGAAGCGCTGGGTCTGGCGCTGGCAAACCAGCGTCTGCGCAGCGCGCTGCTGGAGAAAGCGCTGTTTGATTCGCTGACCGGGCTGCGTAACCGTCATCATCTGGATGATGCCCTGCATACGCAAATCAATCTCGCGGTGCAAAACCATGCTCCGCTGAGCTGCCTGATGATCGATATCGATCACTTCAAAACGATTAACGATCGGTATGGTCATGAAGCCGGCGATCTGGTGATCAAGAGCGTGGCGGTCATTGTCCAACGCGCGGTACGCGACAAAGGCATGGCTTTTCGCTACGGCGGCGAGGAGTTTCTGGTGCTACTTGCCGGCGCCAATGAAGAGACGGCCCGGGCCTGCGCAGAGGAGATTTACGACAGTGTCCGCAGCCTGACCCTGCGCGATGGTCTCACCGAGATTGGCCAGGTGGATGTCTCAATCGGCATTGCCAGTTTCCCGCAGCATACCCAGAGCGACAGTCTGCTGCGAGCCGCGGATGCCGCACTTTACCGGGCCAAAGAGCAGGGGCGCTCCCGGATAGTCAGTTTCGGCATGCTGAAATCCGACTAAACGCCATACGGGGATAAGCTGTCTGCTTATCCCCGCAACAGCAAATGGGTGGCTATCCCCCATTTCACCAGCGATAACCGACCTTCCGCGCGCTCCAGAACCGAGTAGCTGCCATTCAGATGCGCATAGCGGGGAAAGTTCTCCGCACCATGGCCGTCAAGCGTAGAGATAACCGCCTGCATGACCTGGCCATGAGAAACCACGCACACGCACCGGTCCCCCGCCTCACCGGCTTCAAGCAGCGCCGCTGTTGTTCTGGCGACGGCAGCGGCCAGCGACTCGCCGTGCGGTGGCGTCACGTGCGGATCGCCGGAGTAGATCGCATCGAACAACCTCCGCTGCTCGTCGTTGAGCTGCGAGTAGACCGTTCCCTCTAATGGCCCGAAGCCCCGTTCAATGAGCCGCGCGTCAAAACGGATAGGACAGGCAAAATGGGCCGCGATCGGCGTGGCCGCCGCGACGGCGCGACCTGCGGGAGAAGAGACCACCCGATCGATTTTCTCACCGTCAAGCGCGCGGATCAGCGCCGCAATTTGTCTATGCCCGCGCGCGGTTACCGGGCTATCAAGGTGCCCCTGCAGGCGGTTAACGCCATTCCATTCAGTTTCACCATGTCTTACGAGCAATATTTTCATTAGCAGCATCGGGTTACCCGTTATCGGGCAACATTACCATCCGTCGGGAATAAAAAGAAAGCGATGCCCGGCCCGGCTTTCCCTGACGCGCACTCCGTGACGGTCAGAGCACCCGGCAGGACAGAAAATCAGACCGCTGCACTCAGGACGTTGTTCGCGTTCTGCTATCCACAACGCGGATGGCAGATAAAATGAAATAAGGATGATATGATCTTCGGCAAATGATACCGGCATTAACCTAAGGGCCTACTTAATGAATAATGAAATACCGCTAAAGTATTATGACATCGCCGATGAGTACGCGACGGAATGCGCAAAGCCGGTCAGTGAATCAGAACGCGAACCTCTGGCGCACTATTTTCAACTGCTGCTCACTCGTCTCATGAACAACGAGGAGATCAGCGAAGAGGCCCAGGCAGACATGGCGCGCGAAGCCGGTCTCCCCGCGGATCGTATCGATGAGATCGCGATGTTCCTTAATCAGTGGGGCAATGAGTAGCCTCAGCAGGGCTCTCTGGCCAGGATAAACGGGCGTGTTGTTATTCTGACGCACGCTATTCCCCCTCGCATAGCCAAAATTTATCGTCCAGACTGAAAGCAAAGGCGTGGTCTGCGCAGGCATTGTGCATTACACTGCGCGCTGCAAAAATTGAGTTAATACACGATTAAGTAGGTGGTAACGGCGATGAACGGAACAATCACAACCTGGTTTAAAGATAAAGGTTTTGGATTTATCAAAGATGAAAACGGCGATAACCGCTATTTTCATGTGATTAAGGTCGCCAATCCTGATCTGATTAAGAAAGATGCGGCGGTGACCTTCGAACCCACCACCAATAACAAGGGTTTGTCAGCTTATGCGGTGAAAGTGGTGCCGGAAAGCAAATACATCTATATCGCCGGCGAGCGCCTGAAGCTCACGTCGATCAAATCCTACCTGGTCTACAGCGAAGAAGTGCCTGCCGATACCCGCATTGATAAAGAAAATGCGGTGCTGTCCGTGGGGATCCTGATGAGCAGCATCAAGCCGAAATCCGACGTTAAGCCCGGTGACATGCGCTCGCTGAAAAAACTGGCGATCACCACTTTTCAGGGAACGACATTGATCTTCTCAGAAGATGAGATTGACATTGATGCCACGGTGAAACTGCTTAAAGTCTGATTGCCTTCTGACCGCCCCTGGGCCGACATTCTGCCGCTTTCTGCCGCAGCCTGGCGGCCCTTCAAACCGCTCTCCATACGCCTTCTCTTGCCGCCGGTTCTGCGACTGCATTGCAATATGGCGGCCATAATGCAAGCCCTGTGCGGTGTCCATTGGGGCCGACCTCCGGTTAACACAGCGTGGGGATGTGTTCATTGATGCCATGATTGGCCGAATGGCACAAATGGAAAGATGCCGCTCCCGCCTCCTGTGCACAATCACTTCCGTGTCCATGCTTGTCACTCACCAGGAGTCAGTTGATGTTGAGAGGTAAAAGAGCCGTTATTACGGGCGGAGGCAGCGGATTTGGGCAGGCGCTGGCCGTCTGGCTGACCCGCGAAGGGGTCAGCGTCGATTACTGCGCCCGGCGCCCGGCGGATATCCAGGAAACCAGCACTCTGATCGCGGCGGAGGGCGGGACGGCGCAAGGATACCTGTGTGATTTAGCGCAACCGGCATCCATTGCGCAGTTTTCCGCGCAGCTATTACAGTCTGAGACGCCGGTGGATATTCTTATTCTTAATGCGGCGCAATGGTTATCCGGCAATTTAGACGATCGCTCGCCCCCGGAGATCGTCGATACCCTTCATTCCGGGTTAACAAGTTCGGTGTTGTTAGTTCAGGCGTTATTACCGGCATTAAGACGCTCGGAGCAGGCGGATATTGTATCCATGATCTCCGCCTGCGGTATCCCGCACTTTACCGATTCAATCGCGCATCCTGCTTTCTTCGCCAGCAAGCATGGTCTGAGCGGGTTTACCCAGACGCTCTCGCACCAGCTGGCGGCTGAAAACATCCGCGTCACCGGGCTGTATCCGCCGGATTTTGAACTGAGCGGTTTAGACGAACATGTCGACGATAGCGTCAAAATGGGCGAACGCCTGCTGAACGGGCGATCGGTCTGGGAAACCATTCGCTTTGTCCTCACTCAGCCCCGCAGCTGTCATATCAGCACCCTCTATTTTCAGGGGCCTACACGGGAAGATCTCGCGCGCAAGAGCCGCCTGCGCGAATAAGTACAACGTTCGACGCAGGACACTCCGCCAGCCTTGGCGCAGTGAGGCTGCTCTTCGACCATGAAGATGACTCATGTTGTAATGAAATTATGTCGCTTTCACTCATCCAGGGACTCTGGCATAAAATATGTTCTATTAATCAGAGACAATATGATGATTACTGAATGACATAACCAGATAAAAAGAAAGGATATGCTGGGATTCAGGGAATACATTCAGTTTTCATATCAGACTTAGGGTGCACCATCGCGATGAATAAAGATTTTACTTTTACGATTAAGCGTAGTTGTTTTGACGCGCATTATAACCCCGCTGAAAATACGCGAATTACAACCAATTTCGCGAATTTGGCCAGAGGGGAAAACCGCGAGGACAACTTACGTAACACGCTGACGATGATTGACAATCGTTTTAATGCGCTGGCGTACTGGGATAACCCACAAGGCGATCGTTATTCTGTCGAACTTGAAATTATTTCAGTTGAAATGACACTCAATGACCAGCACCGCAGCGGCAGCTTTCCGGTCATTGAGATCTTAAAAACAAACATTCTCGATAAAAAAACGCACGAACGTATTGACGGCCTCGCCGGGAATAATTTCTCCTCTTACGTACGCGATTATGATTTTAGCGTGCGGTTGTTAGAGCATAACAAACAGCAATCCGCATTTAGCATCCCGGATGATTTTGGTGAGTTACATGGCAATATCTTTAAACACTTCGTTAGTTCTACTGTATACCAGCAGAACTTTAACAAACCGCCGGTAATCTGCCTCAGCGTATCGAGCAAAGACACCTATCAGCGGACGGGAAATCAGCATCCGGTATTGGGTATCGAATATCAGCAAAATGGCTCGTCGTTGACTGAACAATATTTTTCCCGGATGGGATTAAAGGTTCGCTATTTTATGCCGCAGAATAGCGTTGCACCGTTAGCGTTTTATTTTTCTGGGGAACTGCTTAGTGATTACACTAATCTTGAGCTTATCAGTACCATCAGTACGATGGAGACATTCCAGAAAATTTACCGGCCTGAAATTTACAATGCCAATGCCGCCGCAGGGCAATATTATCAACCGAACCTGAATCACCAGGATCATTCATTAACCAAAATTGTTTATGATCGGGAAGAGCGCAGCCAGCTGGCGATCGAGCAGGGAAAATTTACTGAAGAGCATTTCATCAAGCCTTACCAGAATATTCTTGAGAAATGGTCTGCTGGCTACGCGCTTTAATTCACCGAACATACAAGGCTTTCTATTATGAAAAAATTATTACCCACCTCGACGGCTGGCAGCTTACCTAAACCTTCCTGGCTGGCAGAGCCTGAGAAACTATGGTCGCCCTGGAAATTACACGATCAGGAATTAATTGAAGGGAAAAAAGATGCGCTAAGCCTGTCCCTGTATGATCAGCTACGCGCAGGAATTGACATTGTCAGCGATGGCGAGCAAACGCGCCAACACTTTGTCACCACCTTTATTGAGCATCTCAGCGGCGTGGATTTTGAGAAGCGCGAAGTGGTGAAAATTCGCAATCGCTATGAGGCGAGCGTGCCGACGGTCGTGGGTGAAGTGGCGCGTCAGAAGCCGGTTTTCGTTGAAGATGCCCGTTTTTTACGTCAGCTGACCCGACAACCTATTAAATGGGCCCTGCCAGGGCCGATGACGATGATCGATACCCTCTATGATAACCACTATAAAAGCCGTGAAAAGCTGGCCTGGGAATTTGCCAAAATTCTCAATCAGGAAGCGAAAGAATTAGAGGCGGCGGGTGTCGATATTATCCAGTTTGATGAGCCGGCATTTAATGTCTTTTTTGATGAGGTGAATGACTGGGGGATCGCTGCGTTAGAAAGAGCGATTGAAGGACTAAAATGTGAAACGGCGGTACATATCTGCTATGGATATGGCATCAAAGCCAATACTGACTGGAAAAAGACGCTGGGGTCAGAGTGGCGCCAGTATGAAGAGGCGTTCCCAAGGCTGCAAACATCGAATATCGATATCATCTCGCTGGAGTGTCATAACTCGCGTGTCCCCATGGACCTGCTTGAGCTGATTCGCGGCAAAAAGGTGATGGTGGGCGCGATTGACGTGGCAACCAATGCTATTGAGACCCCGGAAGAGGTCGCCGGTACGCTACGTAAAGCGCTTGAGTTTGTCGATGCCGATAAGCTTTATCCTTCGACCAACTGCGGGATGGCGCCCCTCTCTCGTCAGGTCGCCAGAGGCAAGCTCAATGCGTTAAGTGCAGGCGCAGAGATCGTCCGCAAGGAGCTGCTGGCGAAATAACGTCAGCGGAGTCAGCGCGCTGAAAGAGAAGTCCGGGTCAGGCGTTCGGATCGCTATCCAGAACCCTGGCCGGACCGAACAGCGCGCAGCAGGACCGAACATAAAGCCTGAAGCCCCGCGCGTTCATCTCCCCTTTCACCGCCGTGCGGCCCGTCGGAATACGTGACTTTTGTCTGCCTCCACGAGCATTAATCGGATAACGTCCTGCTCATATTGATTCCCGTCACCCAAAAGCCGGCAGACTCGTAGACGTGGCGGGCTCGTTGGTTATCTCCGGCCACGCGAAGTCGAATCTGTTCAATCCCCTGCTCTCGCATCTCCCGCTCAAAAGCGCGTAGCGCCTGCGTGCCCAGCCCCTGCCCCTGGCAGGCGTTGAAGATATAAAAATCAAAGATGAACACGGTTTGCGTGGCGGTATCGGGTTTGTACCAGAGGTAACCGACGTGCTCGTCGCAATGGTCTGCCTGGTTAAAGAGACACAGCAAAACCTGCCCGGGCGTATTCACCCCCTCAGGAAGATCCTCTGCGATTTCACGCTTCGCTCTTGCCAGCGAATCCTCCGCGCTAAGCCGATAGTTGGCGGCAATTTCACGCGCGTAATCCGCAATAAAGTATTCCAGATATGCCGGGTATTCTTCTTCGCCCATCGGGCGGAGCATAATCATTGATTCATCCTTTGATAGGGAGCGACATTTTTCGCAGCGAGACGATGCATTCATCCCTTTCAGCGACGCGGCCATTCATAGGCACAGATGACGAACGGCAAGGCCAGCTACCACATTAAATCATCAGGCACTTTGAAATCAGCATACGGATCGTCTTCATCCTGCTCTTCCTGGCTGAGCGCGCTGTGTAACACAATGCTGTCCGCATCGCGCTGCGCAATTTTATCCGCGACGTTAGCCGGAATAATCGCGTATACGCTCTCGCCGCTGCTGTCTGTCACCAAACGCGCGATCGCGAGACGGCCGCTAATCAGTTGAGCCTGAATCAGCTTATCGACAAAAATTTTTTTAATGAGATTGTTGTCGGTAAAGTTAAAGCCAATGTCGCCTTTTGCCGGAACAATCCGGTTCATTTCAATCAGCTGCTTGACCTGAGCTTTATATTCTTTGGCTAAAGCGGCCTGCTTTTGCTGTTCGCCCAGCAGCTTATCGCGTTCGAGCTGCGCTTTTTTGTTTTCTTCCACCGCCTCTCGCGCTTCACGCGCCTGTACCCGTGATTTTTTGGCCGTTCTTTGCACTTTAGCGACCTTTTTGCTGGTCACTAACCCGGCTTTCAGGAGCTGCTCTTGTAAGGTGAGTTTTGTCATTTCGTCTCTGAACCCGTTGAGAAATTTCTGCGATTATAGCGGGAATGTTGGCGGCTATACCAGGACTGCATCGCCGGAAGGCGGCCTGGTTTATGGAAGACGCCGCCCTTACAGGTAGAGGGAACCATAGCGGCTATGGGCGAAAATAGACATTGGATATAAGTGAGCAGGAGTTCTCCTGAATGTTTTCAGCGCCCGTTATTATCATTCTGGATTCATTTCGTATGCAGATTTCTCACCAACGTTTATCTGCAAACAAAGTTCCTATTTCCCTCGGCCAGTTTTTAAGACTGACGGAGCCTGGCCTAGTATATGATCCGGTCATAATCAGCAATAACTGACAGAAGACCTGAACTATCAAGTTCACATATGTGTAATAACTTACCCCGACACATCGCGCGAAATATTTGAAAATCTACCATGGTATTTCTTCAGGATGACTGAAAATAATCATCTGGGCTTATGAGTTAGAAAAAGTAAACTCAGGAGAAAATCTAATTAGAGGGCGGGATCGCACAACTGATATAAATTAAACGATAGTTTAGTTTGCTAAACTAAAACAGAGAACGCCTGTCGGTGTTCTCTTTCTGAAGGCAGTTCAAGTGGGGTATTCATTTTTGTTAGCAGCTGCAGTGGCCGAGAGCCAGTCCCGAAACCGTCGGCTTATTCGCTGTAAAGTGGCCGATTCGTGATACACCAGGTAGTACGCTATCGGTGAATCAATGGCCATCCGCAGCGGATTGATAAGCGTCCCGTTTTTCAGTTCTTCCCGGATCAGCTCGTCACGGATAAGGGCTATACCTTTCCCTGCTAGCGCCGCCTCCAGTACGCCATTCGAATCGACAAAAACGGGACCTTTATCGGTATCGGCGCCAGCAATACCCACTGCATTAAACCAGAGAGCCCAGTCCATCCGGTGTTCATCATGCAACAGAGTATACCGGGTGATATCAAACGGCGAAGAGAGTGGTTGCTCCTGAGGGACAAGACTTGGGCTGCATACGGGCCTCAGCCGGTCGTTCAGAAGACATTCCGATTCCAGACCGGGATAATAGCCGGTGCCGTGTCTGACGGCAAAGTCGATCCCTTCTGACAATAAATCAACCCGCCGGTTAGTGGTGCTGATTTGCACCTCCACCCCGGGGTTCTCCTTTTCAAATTCTGGTAGTCGCGGCAGCAACCACTGGATCGCAAAACCGCTGGTGCAACTGATGGTAATTTTATTCGACTTCCCTTCATTCATCAGCCGCTGCGTCGCTTCTGCTATCTGACTGAACGCCGGGCGGATTGCACGCAGATAGATCCGGGCTTCATCGGTCAGTTCAAGACTTCGTGGACTCCGGATAAAAAGACGTATGTGTATCATGCCTTCCAGTTTTGCAATCTGCTGGCTGACCGCACTAGCGGTGACGCACAATTCTTCGGCCGCTTTTTTCATGCTTAAATGCCTGGCGGCCGACTCAAAGCACATAAGTGCATGTAAAGGAGGAAGTTTCATAATCTGCCTGAACCTATGCATTAGTTAAACTGAATTATAAAAGAAAAACTTGTTTGTGTGTTTGCTGACATGCCTTTAAGTTTTTTATGTTTAAGTTTTATTAACCAAGATTATATACGACATTTTTATTTTAATAGAAAGAGGAGTTAAAATGCGTGTGGCCGATTATATCCGATTATTACTTCTTGCCGCCATTTGGGGAGCTAGTTTTTTGTTCATGCGAATTGCCGCACCTGAATTTGGTGCGATAAACACTGCTTTTTTACGTGTTTTTTTTGGCTTTAGCGGGCTTGCAGTTATTTTATTCACCCTTAAATCTTCATTTAATTTTGAAGATAAGTTCAAATCTTCTATTATTTTAGGGGTAATTAATTCTGGCTTGCCTTTCTTAATGTATTGTCTTGCTGCAAGATGGTTGCCAGCCGGATATTCAGCTATTCTCAACGCAACTACACCATTAATGGGAGCATTGCTTGGATTTACTTTCTTCAGTGAAAAACTGACAACACGAAAATGGGGTGGTGTGTTACTTGGGTTGGTCGGGATAATAGTCATCACCAGCGTCGGAGAGTCTCGTTCTACGAATGAAACTATCGCTGGCGTTGTGGCATGCCTTGTGGCTACTGCATGCTATGGTATAGCTGGTTTTCTCACCCGTCGCTGGATCTCAAATAAAGGTGGGCTGGATCCAAAGACTGTCGCCTTCGGCAGCCAGATCGGCGCGACTTTATTTTTACTGCCTTTTTTTATCTGGAGTACCACAACCGGGCCGTCAGTTCACTGGCTGCAGGGAGATGTATGGGCGAGCATTCTCGCCGTCGGGATAGTTTGTACTGCTTTTGCTTATATTTTGTATTTCCGCCTGATCGCTGATATTGGTCCACTGCGCTCACTGACTGTCACCTTTCTGATCCCACCATTTGCGGTGCTGTGGAGCTATCTGGCGCTGGGTGAAACCATTAATGAAGGGTTTATTATCGGTGCGTTAATAGTGTGTATTTCTGTGTGGTTGGTTGTCAGTCCGGAAAAAATTCCGACAGATATAAAAAACAAAGCGGCAAAATAATACACTGGTTGATGACCAGGCAAGAATTACTCGAGCAGTTCAGCAACAGCTGCTCGTATCCGCCGTATCGGTTATCTCCTACCGGTAGTTGTTCCACATCTTAATTCTTTACAATAGCAGAATCCGCAGATTAGTCTTACCTGCGAACCTTTCAGCTGACAAAGCGGCTGAAAATTGAGAACGTAGATATCTGGATTTCCTTGTCCAGTCTGCCAGATAGCAATCTGGTAATGTGCCGTTGGGAAAATCGCACATTTTATTGTCTGAGAACCACTTTTGGTAAAATCCGGGCCGGCAAGCCTCTGTTCACAAAGCAAAACCGAACATTCACAATTTGAGCGCATTCACTTCTGACCATCATGGCTATTGGCTATGCCCACTGACCACGACTCTATTTCGTCCTTGTCGTTTAGCCTGATATAACGCGGAATCAGCTGCCATGAGGAGTCGCTCGTAGTCACCCTCATAATCTTTTAGCCCCGCGACACCGATCGAGACCGTAAGGTGCCCTGCCTCAGAGAACTCGGTAGCCGATATGACCTGGCGGATCCGCTCGGCTATCGCAGCAGACCCGGCGAGCGTGGTTTCCGTCAAAAGGATAACGAACTCCTCTCCACCAAAGCGGCTGATAACATCCTCTTTTCGGCATGTCAGTCTGAGTAAATCCGCCGTATGAACCAGCACGTCATCACCTGTACTGTGTCCGAACCGATCGTTAATGGCTTTAAAATGATCGATATCTACTGCAATCGCGCACTGATTTTTAAGGTTCTTGATATAAGTTAATTGCTCATAGAAACCACGCCGGTTATACAAACCCGTCAAAGGATCTGTCATCGCCTCATCACTGAGCGCTGCAAATTGGGCAGAGACTAAACGAAAACGTTTTTCCATCGCCTCTCTGAGTAAATAAGCTTCCTGGTACCAGGCCCTGATGGAAGAGAGTTTCTCTGGCGACGTGAGGCTGTCATTGGTCTGAACCAGCCGCGCAAGCTGCTCCAGTGGTTTTGCGATACGTGACGACAGAAAAGCCACCCCTGTCGTAATAAAGAACAGGATAGCCAGCACCAGTCCGGAAATTTTCTTCACCGTATTGAACAACATACTGGTGACAACCTCTGACGGCGTCGACACAATAATATTCCAGTTAGATTTCTTAAGACCCGCATAGCCAACCAAATAATCTCGTCCGGCAAAAGAACCGTTTAAGTTGTTGCTCATATACGTTTTCAATTGTGGCGTGAGATTGACGGGCGACCTGGTCATCGTGGGAGCAGTATTGAATATAACTTTGCCATCGCGATCGACAATAGTTACAGATACATTATCTTTATAAAAATGAAGGCTAATAATATCACTGAGCATACTCTGTTTTTTCAGATAAATACTTCCGCCGAGATAGCCCAGATAGTGGCCATCCGGCGAACGGAGTGGATGCGAGAGCATTATCATGTCATTTCCGGCAATCGACGTGAATGGACCAGAAATCAGCGGCTTTTGAACAGCCAGAGCATTTTGGCTTGCTGCGGAATGTACTCTGACGCCGGTCAGTGCGGGCAGGTAAGGTGAAGTGGCAATAATCGCAGCCTTAGCGTCAACAACCCCAACAGAGTTAAATACGGCTGACCGGAGTCGCAGACGCTCTACCTCATACCTGGCCACGGATGCATCGGTGCTATGTAATTCAGAAGCTGTCCAGGCTAATTCACGTTGGGCCATGGCCAGATATCGGTCTGTCGTATCAGCAATTTTCATCGCGTAGGCCAGGTTGCTCTCAAGGAGAGAATCCTCTATTTCTTTCTTTTGAAAGAAATAGATACCGCCAAGGAGAAGAAAAGTTGTCAGGATAACTCCCCCTGAATAGAGAGCGATAAGCAGGGAGAGGAGAAACGGTTTTTTTTGAAACATTTTTCACCTGTATTTCAGAACATCCTGGCGACCCGCCGTCAATTTCCCGCAGGAAAAGTATCTTACGTAGCCGGCGCAACCCACTATGGGCTTCCCTTCTGACAGGATTTTCATTGCTGCTGTTTTGCCTTCATAGACAACCTTCACGTGTCCATGTGGGGATGATAGCAAATACCTGAGCCGGTATTGCCACTACGCCTGTTTTAGCTTCATGCCCTTTTTGATAGTTGCGCTTTCCTGGTTGTCAGCCGGTGCTCTTCCGGCGTCACATTCTGCGTCGCTGTACCCGGTTTAATAAGTTCCAGCGTCACGGCATACGGCCAGGGTCAGCGGGCTATGTTCGGGAACGTTATCGCCCGGTAACCACGGTTTATCATGATGAGTCCAGCCCACTCCCCCCACAAAGCCGGGATATGCAATCTGAGGGGGTCAAGAAGATTAGTGCCCAGAGTAATCAGCGATAGCAAACAAAAATATCCATTTTAACGACTCCATGGGGGAATAAGGGAGCATAGGTTCAAATGTAAGGCTGCAGGGCGGAAATGATGAGGCCTGCAGCAAAACACATGAACAGCACTCCGCCGGTTTTATTGAGTTTACTGAAGAGATTACCGGAAGACATCTTCATCTTTACGGAGTGTGCGAAAAGCCCGTAAAGCGTGTGGATAACGATCACCAAAAGACAGAAAATACCCGATAGTATCGAAAACTGGGGGACAAATGGCTGCTGCGGGTTAATGAACTGCGGGAACAGCGCCATAAAGAAGACGATGGGTTTGGGATTTAGCAGAGAAATCAGCAGACCCTGGCGAAAGCTTTGACTGGCGGATGGCGCGACATCGGTTCCCGGTATGGCCGCGTTATTATTCATCGCACGGGGTAGTGAACGAAATAATTTGCTCCCGAGATAAATCAGGTAAGCGGCTCCGATGATTTTCACTGCCAGCAGGGCCAACCGGGACGTGGTAATGATCACCCCGACACTGCTGGCCGCGACGATCGATATCACCCCCATTCCTGCGGCCACACCGATGATTCCGGCCATGGCATGACGCAAGTTATAGTTCAGGGTGTTCGTCAGGGTGAATAAAACGCCCGGACCGGGGCTGGCGATGGTCAGGCTGGCAATAAGAATATAAAAAGCGATCTGTTGCATGAGGGGATATCCTGTCAGGTGCAGGGGCGCCTCTGCCCCCCCGGTAAGGTCAGCGGGAATTATCCCGATATGGTGAGTCGACAAATAAGGTGCTGTCTGACAGGCACTCACTGGCAGCGTAAATTTCCCACCGGCGCCAGACCCTCTTTTTCAGCCGCATTCATGATAAAAACACGGCAATTAATATACTAAAATTTACTCTATAGTAACATTTTATTTTTGTCATCAAATTTCATTAAAACCTTATACATCAATTAATTAAAATTAACATCATTCAAATTTTGCACCATTTGATGATATTTCAAGCACAAGAAGTGACAATTAAGTCTCTCTGTGGACCAAGCATGATAAATGACCCGAAGTTCATTCTCATATTTTATGTTATTGATTATTGCAATCTCCGAAAAAATCGCTGCATTTAAGCCTGGCAGACCGTTATTGCAGGAGGATATTCTGAATTTTTCTTTGCGGCCCGCGCAGTCGCGATCGCGCCAGCAATGAGGTCATGGCGCTGCAGGCACAGCGTTCTGCCGCTGCCGATTTGAGAACCGCTTTCAGGATGCTCGTAAACATCCGGCATTTTTCGTGCTTAAATGCGGTGGAGATCAACACGATCTCCCGCAGTATTTTACCATCCTCATTCAAGGCCTTACTGGACATACCGTGTAGGCTGAGACTGGAACGCATGGCAACGAAAATGACCGCGAAACCGGTTGGCTTCGGATACATTTTATTACTGCTGAACTTTATGGCATGGCCGCCACACGCTCTCAATGACTTTTTTTAAATTTAAAACCGACATCAGTAAACAATTTATCTATTTTATAATTAATAATAACATTATGTAATTAAGCTCATTGCACCAGAGAATGATAATTTTGCTTGCGGACGGTGCAGAAGCGCCATGAATAACAGGTCCCCCCCCTTTTTTTTATGGCACCTTTTTTGCTTTATTTATTACTCACGTCATGGAGAGGCAATACATATAGCGTCCTGAGTGAACGAATGACGAATGGAATCTTAAAAATGTATACAAGGAGCTTCGCGTTGAGAAAGACGCCCGCCTGCAACCGCTTCTCTTTGTTCTTCCCGGTCCACTCCATGAGACTTAGGCTCAGGAGCCGCCGCTTGATTACGGCGAGTTTTATTGTCAGTCAGTGAAAAATATCGATACATCACAGGAAGAAGTTGCGTCTTATGAACGCAATACCGCAGGGAAATGTCCCTCCCGGCATCAGCCTGGAATAGTTAACTCAGCGATTAACGGATGATGCTTGCGCTTGACTTCCGTTAAGTTTATCCCTCCAGGAGGGCATCATGCGATACATACCAGGCCGTATACCCGCTATCCTTGCGGTCAGTAATCTGTTTTTTACCTGTGCTGTCTCTGTTGACCTGACCATTGCCACCCTGGTGGGTTATCAGCTGGCCCCGTCTGATGAACTGGCCACCGTTCCATTTGCGCTCATCACTGTTGCCGGCGCGTTCTCGAGTCTGTTTGCTGCCGGCATGATCGGGCGGGGAAACGAAAAACTCGCGTTTATGCTGGGGTCTGTATGCGGTACAGCGGGCGGATTATTGTCTTTTCTCGCTGTGCTGAAGGGCAGTTTTTTACTTTTTTGCACCGGCTGCTTTCTTGTGGGGGTCTATCAGGCTTTCAGCCAGTACTATCGCCTGGTTGCCGCCGATCACTCCCCGCCGGAAGTGAAGGGGCAGTCTATCTCTCTGGTCATGATTGGCGGTGTTGTGGCGGCAATCCTCGGGCCACTGTTGACGATTATTGCACGGGATGTTCCCGGGCTACCTCGCTTTGCCGGTGTTTATCTCGTGGTGGCGGCACTGGGTATTATGTCGGCACTTAATCTGGCGCTGTTCTTCGGCCGATCAAAAAAATATCCCTCTGCTCCGGACACCGCGGCTCCCCCGGTACGGTCACCGACCAGCCGGGAGCTAATGAAACGTCCGGATTATCGTACTGCCTGGTTTCACCTGGTCGTTGGCTCGTTGGTGATGCTTTTTCTCATGACGGCGGCCCCTCTCTCCGTTACGCACCACCATTCAATGAATGATGGCGCCCTGGTCATTCAGCTGCATCTGCTGGGAATGTATGTCCCTTCACTGTTTACCGGTCTCCTGATACGAAAAGTGGGGATCACCGTGCTGTTATATGCCGGGATCGCTCTCAACATGTCAGCCATCATGGTTAACCTGACCGGGGAAACGATGCTGGCTTACGGCTTAAGTCTGCTTCTGGTGGGGGTCGGATGGAATTTTATGTTTGTGGGCGGTTCTACGCTGCTTAGTCTCTCTTATCGTGATCATGAGCGAAAAAAAGCGCAGGGTCTGGCCGAAACCAGCCGCTTTATTTTCTCCGCGATCGCCACATCAGGGGCGGGGGTGATGCTGGCATTGCTGGGCTGGAAACTGCTGGGCCTGATGATGTTACCTGTTTTACTGATATGTCTGGTATCCACCTGGCAGTATGGTCATGCTGTCAGGAAAGAACGCGCGACAGCGTCGCGGAGTGCTGAAGACGGTTCTTAAATCCGCTCGCGCCGCCCAAATGCAACATATTCGGCTGGCGGTCAGTTTCAGTGTAGGAGAGGCGCCACTTGCGCAAGCATGAGGTGAGCATTACGCGTGTTTAACAGGGCTGCTGATTTGATACACAGATGCTCCCTCCCGTAGACAGATGTGCCGGGATGACCGGCAAGACAGAAAGGTGCTATGCGTCAAAAAAGAGTGTATCCCCGCAGGAAAGGCGATATTTATCCTTAAGCCACAGTCTGCCCCATCGTCCCGTGCAGTGGCATCCCATGATTTTTTCAGGCTTTATTTCCCTGAGAAACTTCATAAGATTGATCAGTTTTAATGGCGACGCGGTACGCAGGTGCAGTCCGCCGATAACGGCATAAATATTCTCTTCCCGCGTAATATTCCGGCAATGGCGAATCGTGTTCTCCAGCCCGCGGTGACCGCATCCGGTAATAATGACCAGGCCACGGGAGGAGCGCCAGATAAGGGCCCCTTCATCAGGCACATAATCAAGTGCTCCGGTACGGACATCGGTAACACCATATGCAACGGGCTTTTCGACGGGAATTTCACCTGTCCAGGTAAAGCGTTTTCCCACTGCGTGCGGGCCTTTACTGAACAGCACATTTTCGCCGGTGAAATTAAGGTGCCGTGTAAGCTTTTTGACCGGTATTGCCTTACCGGGGACTCGTACACAGGCATATCTTTCCCGTACAACGTCAGGATGACAGATAATCCTGGTACCTGAATTGAGCCAGTTGACGCCGCCGATATGGTCATAGTGGCCGTGCGATAGCACCACCGCGCTCAGATTCGACAAAGGTTCATTCATCAGCCGGGCGTTGCGGATAAATGTTTCATCCGGGCCGGTATCAAACAGTATCCGGCTGTCTCCGTCATCCAGCAGAATACAGAGCCCCGCGCGGGGTTGCATACCGGGCACGGCCCGCGGGGAGAGATGGTTTTCAACCAACATTGTCATTTTTAGCATCAGGTCTTCGCTTCCCTGGGTTGGCTATCGTTTCAGGCCGGTTTAGCAGAAATGGTCATTTTAACTGCCTGAAAATAGTAATTTAGCCTAACACAATAGCCTGGCGACTGATCATGTCAGTGAACCGATCTGCGGCGGATTGATCGATCCGATCACGCCAACCATCCGCCAGCGACGTCGGCCTCCCTTAGTCAAGAGCACCCGGCAAGCCCTGCCCCCCGCTAAATGACCCGCTGGGTGTGTAAGTAAAACAAAGCCTTAAAACTGAAGCCTGGTAACCCTGTTTTGCTAAGATTTTGATAACCGTCAGAAAACAAATAATAAAAAACGGGAGCTCAGAGGCTCCCGTTCCTGTGTAACCCAGAGGCTGGATTACATGTTCGCGATGATTGCGTCGCCAAACTCGCTACATTTCAGCAGCTTAGCGCCTTCCATCAGACGTTCAAAGTCATAGGTCACGGTCTTGGCGGCGATAGCGCCTTCAGTGCCTTTAACGATCAGGTCTGCGGCTTCGAACCACTGCATGTGGCGCAGCATCATCTCAGCGGACAGAATGATAGAACCCGGGTTCACCTTATCCTGACCAGCATATTTCGGTGCTGTACCGTGGGTCGCTTCGAACAGCGCACATTCGTCACCGATGTTCGCGCCCGGTGCGATACCGATACCGCCAACCTGAGCTGCCAGAGCATCAGAGATGTAGTCGCCGTTCAGGTTCATACAGGCAATGACGTCATACTCCGCCGGACGCAGCAGGATCTGCTGCAGGAAGGCATCGGCGATCACGTCTTTGACAATGATCTCTTTACCGGTATTCGGGTTTTTAACCTTCTGCCACGGGCCGCCGTCGATCGGTTCACCGCCGAACTCTTCGCGAATCAGCTGGTAGCCCCAGTCTTTAAACGCGCCTTCGGTGAACTTCATGATGTTGCCTTTGTGTACCAGGGTCAGCGAATCGCGATCGTTGGTGATAGCGTATTCCATAGCCGCGCGAACCAGGCGTTTAGTACCTTCTTCAGAGCACGGCTTGATGCCGATACCGCAATGTTCCGGGAAGCGAATTTTCTTCACGCCCATCTCATCACGCAGGAATTTGATCACTTTTTCTGCTTCAGCAGAGTCCGCTTTCCACTCGATGCCCGCATAGATGTCTTCGGAGTTTTCACGGAAGATAACCATGTCGGTCAGCTCAGGGTGTTTAACCGGGCTCGGAGTACCCTGGTAGTAACGAACCGGGCGCAGGCAGACGTAGAGGTCCAGCTCCTGGCGCAGCGCAACGTTCAGAGAACGAATACCGCCGCCAACTGGCGTCGTCAGAGGGCCTTTGATAGCAACACGATAGTCACGAATCAGATCAAGAGTTTCGGCAGGCAGCCAGACGTCCTGGCCATACACCTGGGTCGATTTTTCGCCGGTGTAAATTTCCATCCAGGAAATTTTACGCTCGCCTTTATAGGCTTTCTCAACGGCGGCATCCACCACTTTCAGCATCGCCGGAGTCACGTCAACACCAATACCATCACCCTCGATAAACGGGATGATCGGGTTGTTAGGGACATTCAGTTTGCCATCTTGCAGGGTGATTTTTTGACCTTCCGCCGGAACTACTACTTTGCTTTCCATTAACCTCTCCTTCGAGCGCTTCTGGTTCTGCTCTTCCTTTTCACACTAACCGAGCGTTGGCTTTATCCGCCCACTCCGCCACCGGGTCATCCCGCTAACCGGAGATTCGCGTCCGTGCCGCCTTCTAGTAGCGCGAATCAGTTTGAGCAATATTTTTGTTAAAAAATTGTGATGAGCATGTCAATACTACCTGAATGTTTGCGTCCATGAAAGGCATTCGTAATTAGGCTATAATGCGGCAATTGTCAGGATCTGAAAATACCATGCAGAAAACTTCATTTAGAAAACATCGCGTTGAGCGATTCAGCTCACAACAAGTCGCCAGACAACGCAAAGAACACGCGCCAAAACGCGTGATCTTGTTCAATAAACCCTACGATGTGTTGCCGCAGTTTACGGATGAAGCCGGACGCAGCACGCTGAAAGATTTTATTTCAGTCTCCGGGGTCTACGCTGCGGGTCGTCTTGACCGCGATAGCGAAGGGTTGCTGGTGCTGACCAACGATGGCGCGCTGCAGGCCACGCTGACTCAGCCCGGCAAACGCACCGGCAAAATTTACTACGTTCAGGTTGAAGGCCTGCCATCAGAAGATGCGCTGGCCGCGCTGCGCGCAGGCATCACGCTCAACGATGGTCCTACCCTGCCCGCTGGCATTGAGCGGGTCGCTGAACCGACCTGGCTGTGGCCCCGCAACCCGCCGGTCCGCGAACGCAAATCCATACCCACCAGCTGGCTGAAAATCACCCTGTATGAAGGACGCAACCGTCAGGTGCGACGCATGACCGCACACGTAGGTTACCCCACGCTGCGGCTTATTCGTTACGCCATGGGCGGCTATACTCTCGACGGACTGGCCAACGGCGAGTGGCGCCAGGTCGGCTAATCACACAAGGAACGGGAAGTATGTTTAAACCGCACGTCACCGTCGCCTGCGTCGTACACGCGAAAGACAAATTTCTGATCGTTGAGGAAACCATCAACGGCAAAGCGCTGTGGAATCAGCCGGCAGGACACCTCGAAGCAGATGAAACGCTGGTGCAGGCCGCCGAGCGAGAGCTGTGGGAAGAGACCGGCATTCGCGCCACGCCGCAGCATTTTATCCGCATGCACCAGTGGATTGCGCCGGACAATACGCCGTTTTTACGCTTCCTGTTCGCCATCGAACTTAACGATACGTGCGCCACGCAGCCGCATGACAGCGATATCGACCGCTGCCTGTGGCTGAGTGCGCATGAGATCCTGACTGCGCCAAATCTGCGCTCCCAGCTGGTTGCTGAAAGCATCCGCAGCTATCAACAGGACCCGCGCTACCCGCTGTCATTAATTGGTGCGTTTAACTGGCCGCTCCTGGGGGGTGCCTGAGCCGCTCGTGCGTGCTAGAATATGCCGCCTTGAAGTTCAATGTGGTGAATATTCCAATGTCAGAAAGCCAAAAAAAAGTGATCGTCGGCATGTCCGGCGGCGTCGACTCCTCTGTTTCTGCCTGGTTGCTGCTTCAGCAAGGTTATAAGGTAGAAGGCCTGTTCATGAAGAACTGGGAGGAAGACGATGGTGAGGAATACTGCACCGCCGCTGCCGACCTCGCCGACGCGCAAGCCGTCTGCGATAAGCTCGGGATTGAGCTTCATACCGTTAACTTTGCCGCAGAGTACTGGGACAACGTATTTGAACTGTTCCTCGCTGAATACAAAGCCGGACGCACGCCGAACCCGGACATTCTGTGCAACAAAGAAATCAAATTTAAAGCCTTCCTGGAGTTCGCAGCAGAAGATCTGGGCGCCGACTATATTGCGACCGGTCACTACGTGCGCCGTGCCGATGTCAACGGCAAAAGCCAGCTGCTGCGCGGCCTGGACGGCAACAAAGATCAGAGCTACTTCCTGTACACCCTCAGCCATGAGCAGATTGCCCAGAGCCTGTTCCCGGTTGGCGAGCTGGAAAAGCCGCAGGTGCGCAAGATCGCCGAGGATCTGGATCTGATCACCGCGAAGAAAAAAGACTCTACCGGGATCTGCTTTATCGGCGAACGCAAATTCCGCGAGTTCCTCGGCCGCTACCTTCCTGCTCAGCCGGGCAAAATCGTCACCGTTGACGGCGACGAAATCGGCGAGCATCAGGGTTTGATGTACCATACCCTTGGCCAGCGTAAAGGCCTCGGCATCGGCGGCACCAAAGAAGGCAGCGAGGACCCGTGGTACGTTGTTGATAAAGACGTCGAAAACAATATTCTGGTCGTAGCTCAAGGCCACGACCACCCGCGTCTGATGTCCAGGGGCCTGATTGCCCAACAGCTGCACTGGGTCGATCGCGAGCCGGTTAAAGGCACTCTGCGCTGCACGGTGAAGACCCGCTATCGCCAGACCGATATTCCGTGCACCGTGAAAGCGCTGGATGACGACCGCATCGAGGTACTTTTTGACGAACCGGTTGCGGCGGTGACGCCGGGCCAGTCGGCGGTCTTCTATCTTGGCGAAGTGTGCCTCGGCGGCGGCGTGATCGAGCAGCGTCTGCCGCTGCAGTCCTGACAGACAGTTTTTACCGCCGGTGAGACAAAACCCTCCCCGACGGTTTACAAGGAGTAGGTGTGGCGAAGAATTATTATGACATCACGTTGGCGCTGGCGGGCATCTGCCAGGCCGCCCGTCTGGTTCAGCAGCTGGCGCACCAGGGCCATTGCGACAGCGATGCCCTGCACGTGTCGCTGAACAGCATCATCGATCTCAACCCGGATTCAACGCTGGCGGTGTTCGGTGGTAGTGAAGCCAATCTTCGCCTCGGGCTGGAAACGCTGCTTGGCGTACTCAACAGCGGCAGCCGCCAGGGCCTCAATGCTGAGCTGACCCGCTACACCTTAAGCCTGATGGTGCTTGAGCGTAAGCTTGACGGGAGCAAAGGGGCGATGGATACCCTTGGCAACCGCATCGCCGGCCTGCGCCGTCAGCTGGAGCATTTCGATCTGCAATCAGAAACGCTGCTCAGCGCCATGGCGGGGATCTACGTTGACGTCATCAGTCCGCTGGGCCCGCGTATTCAGGTGACCGGCTCCCCCGCCGTGTTGCAGAGCCCGCAGGTTCAGGCCAAGGTCCGCGCCTCGCTGCTGGCAGGCATTCGTGCCGCCGTGCTCTGGCACCAGGTGGGCGGCGGACGCATGCAGCTCATGTTTTCTCGTAATCGTCTGGTTAACCAGGCAAAACAAATTCTTGCTCATTTAACCCCGGAGTTGTGATCTATGGAATTATCCTCACTGACCGCCGTTTCCCCTGTCGATGGACGCTACGGCGATAAAGTCAGCGCGCTGCGCGGTATCTTCAGCGAATTCGGTTTGCTGAAATTCCGTGTACAAGTCGAAGTACGTTGGCTGCAGAAGTTAGCCGCGCACGCAGCGATCAAGGAAGTTCCTGCTTTTGCTGCTGACGCAAACGGTTTCCTTGATAAAATCGTTGCCGACTTCAGCGTTGAAGATGCGCAGCGCATCAAGACCATCGAACGTACCACCAACCACGATGTGAAAGCGGTAGAGTATTTCCTCAAGGAAAAAGTGGCCGATATCGCTGAACTGCATGCGGTATCTGAATTCATCCACTTCGCCTGCACCTCCGAAGACATTAACAACCTCTCCCACGCGCTGATGCTGAAAACCGCGCGCGATGAGGTGGTTCTGCCGTACTGGCGCAAGCTTATCGACGCGGTGAAAGAGCTGGCGGTTCAGTATCGCGATGTACCGCTGCTGTCCCGAACTCACGGTCAGCCGGCCACGCCGTCCACAATGGGTAAAGAGATGGCTAACGTCGCTTACCGTATGGAGCGTCAGTATCGTCAGCTAAACCAGGTGGAGATTCTGGGTAAAATCAACGGCGCGGTGGGTAACTATAACGCCCACATCGCGGCGTATCCGGAAGTGGACTGGCACCAGTTCAGTGAAGAGTTTGTTACCTCGCTGGGCATCCAGTGGAACCCGTACACCACGCAGATTGAGCCGCATGACTATATTGCCGAGCTGTTCGACTGCATCGCCCGCTTCAACACCATCCTGATCGACTTCGATCGCGATGTGTGGGGCTACATCGCGCTGAACCACTTCAAGCAGAAGACGATCGCCGGTGAAATCGGTTCATCCACTATGCCGCATAAAGTGAATCCGATCGATTTCGAGAACTCCGAAGGTAACCTCGGCCTGGCTAACGCCATGATGCAGCACCTGGCGAGCAAACTGCCGGTTTCCCGCTGGCAGCGCGACCTGACCGATTCAACCGTACTGCGTAACCTCGGTGTCGGTATCGGCTACGCGCTGATTGCTTATCAGTCGACCCTCAAAGGTGTCAGCAAACTGGAGCTGAACGGCGATCGCCTGCTGGACGAGTTGGATCATAACTGGGAAGTGCTGGCTGAGCCGATCCAGACCGTGATGCGCCGCTACGGCATCGAAAAACCGTACGAGAAGCTGAAAGAGCTGACCCGCGGTAAGCGCGTGGACGCGGAAGGGATGCAACAGTTCATCGACAGCCTGCCGCTGCCGGAAGACGAGAAGGTTCGCCTGAAAGCTATGACGCCGGCCAACTACATCGGTCGCGCGACCACCATGGTTGACGAACTGAAGTAATCGCTTTGTCTCACCTTCCTCCGTGAATCGGCGGAGAGTGCGTGAATGCAGAGAAACAGATGGCCGGGTATCATTCCGGCCATCAATTCGTCAGGGCGATGACCGTGCCCGTCACGCGCCTTAATTCACTTTTTCGTCACATCATCCATCGATGTGCCGCTTTTCATTTTTGCCTCATTTTTCATTTCATGTTTTTTTAACTCAGCCTGAGTTTTACACCCCTCCTTCATTTGTGCACCGCTGACGGCTCTGCAGTCATCGATGATGTGATCCGGATTTTTTAGCTGCTCTTTTTCCGCCTGTTTTTCTGACGTGCTGCTGGCGGGGTTTTCTGCCAGGGCTGATGAACAGAAAACTAAGGTTAAACATGTGGTTAGCATCAACGAAGCGCGTTTCAACTCATTCAGTCTCATACGTGAACTCCATGTGTGGGGGGATGCAGAGATAATCATCACTAAGGATATACGATCATTCGCTAGTTGCCCGGTCGTTGACGGATAATCATCCTGGCCAGACCCACCAAATTATCAGCACAATGCTCGTCGAAGTGGAAACACGAAGATAAACTTGCCAATATATGCCCACGGTATGCCCCTTTCTCGTACCGGATGTATATCGGGCGCTGGCGCTACCTCCCTCTCTCCACCGGCCTGGCAGGCCAGAAAATGGGGACGGCAGGTGAAGTTATAACGCAAGCCTTTCATTTACAGCCGTTTAAATTCAGTATATCTATTCAGCGCTACACTACTCGAAACCAAAATAAATGGGAGAAAAGGCATGCGCGTGCTCGTCGTTGAGGATAACGCTTTACTGCGCCATCACCTGAAAGTTCAGCTCCAGGAATTAGGCCATCAGGTGGACGCAGCAGAAGATGCAAAGGAAGCCGATTACTATCTGGGTGAACACGTGCCGGATATCGCCATTGTCGATCTGGGCCTGCCCGACGAAGACGGTCTCTCGCTGATTCGCCGCTGGCGCAGTCATGACGTGTCGGTTCCGGTACTGGTATTGACCGCCCGTGAAGGCTGGCAGGATAAAGTCGAGGTGCTGAGCGCCGGTGCGGACGACTACGTCACCAAACCGTTCCATATTGAAGAAGTCGCTGCCCGGATGCAGGCGCTACTGCGCCGTAACAGCGGCCTGGCATCACAGGTTATTTCCATTCCGCCTTTCCAGGTTGACCTGTCACGCCGCGAGCTGTCGATTAACGAACAGCCCATCAAGCTGACCGCATTTGAATACACCATTATGGAAACGCTGATTCGTAACCGTGGCAAAGTCGTCAGCAAAGATTCATTAATGCTCCAGCTCTACCCCGATGCTGAACTGCGCGAAAGCCACACCATCGACGTACTGATGGGGCGGCTGCGGAAAAAAATTCAGACTCAGCACCCGCATGACGTCATTACGACCGTGCGCGGCCAGGGCTATTTATTTGAACTACGCGAATGAAAAGTCCGCTACGGCATATTTTGCCGCTTTCATTACGCGTGCGTTTTCTGCTGGCGACGGCGGCAGTGGTGCTGGTGCTTTCGCTGGCCTACGGCATGGTGGCGCTGGTGGGCTACAGCGTCAGCTTTGATAAAACCACCTTCCGCTTGCTGCGCGGCGAAAGCAACCTGTTCTATATGCTGGCAAGGTGGGAAAACAACCACATCGACGTGGATATCCCCGAAAACCTCAACATGCAGAGCCCAACGGTTACGTTGATATACGATGCCAAAGGCAAACTGCTGTGGATGCAGCGCGATGTCGCCTGGCTGGCAAAACGCATTCAACCTGAATGGCTGAAAAGCAACGGCTTCCACGAAATCGAGTCCGACGTTGACAGCAGCAGCATGCTGCTGCGCAACAATCAACAGTTCCAGGAGGAGCTGGACGCCCTTCGCCAGCAGGATGATGGTTCAGAAATGACCCACTCGGTGGCGATCAATATCTACCCGGCAACCGATAAGATGCCGCAGCTGAGCATCGTGGTGATCGACACCATTCCTGTCGAGCTGAAACGCTCTTATATGGTCTGGAGCTGGTTTATCTATGTGCTGGTTGCCAACCTGCTGCTGGTGATCCCGCTGCTTTGGGTGGCGGCCTGGTGGAGCCTGCGCCCCATCGAGTCGCTGGCAAAAGAGGTCCGCGAGCTGGAAGAGCATCACCGCGACATGCTCAACCCGAATACCACCCGCGAACTGACCCGACTGGTCAGCAACCTTAACCGGCTGCTGACCAGCGAGCGCGAGCGCTACGACAAATACCGCACCACGCTGACCGATTTGACCCATAGTCTGAAAACGCCGCTGGCCGTGCTGCAAAGCACCCTGCGTTCTTTGCGCGGCGAAAAGATTGACCTTAATGAAGCAGAACCGATCATGCTGGAGCAGATCAGCCGCATCTCGCAGCAAATCGGCTACTACCTGCATCGCGCCAGTATGCGCAGCGGCGGTACCCTGCTCAGCCGCGAACTGCACCCCATTGCGCCGCTGCTCGACAAGTTGACCTCGGCGTTGAACAAGGTTTATCAGCGCAAAGGGGTCAATATCAGTCTCGATATCTCTCCGGAGATCAGCTTTGTCGGCGAACAGAATGATTTTATGGAAGTGATGGGCAACGTGCTGGATAACGCCTGTAAATACTGCCTGGAATTTGTCGAAGTTTCCGTGCGTCAGACCAACGACAACCACCTGCATATTCTGGTGGAAGATGATGGCCCCGGCATCCCGTTAAACCAGCGGACTGCCGTATTCGATCGCGGGCAACGTGCCGATACGCTGCGGCCAGGCCAGGGCGTGGGACTCTCCGTCGCCCGGGAGATCGTTGAGCAATACGATGGCGACATTCTCACCGGCGAAAGTCTGCTCGGCGGAGCCTGCATGGAGGTGGTTTTTGGCCGCCAGCTGCCCGACGATACGGAAAGCTGAATCGCCCCGTTTCCCACGCCTGGGCAAACTCTGTGACTACGAAGCACAATCGCCGTCAACAAAGAGGCAGTTTGAAGCATGGCGTGTATAATCCCAAACAGACACCTGCTGTGGAATAAATAAAATGGATTATCAATTAACGCTTAACTGGCCTGACTTTATCGAACGCTACTGGCAAAAACGCCCGGTAGTCCTCAAGCGCGGCTTCGCGAATTTCGTCGATCCCATTAGCCCGGATGAACTGGCCGGGCTGGCGATGGAAAGCGAAGTCGATAGCCGCCTGGTCAGCCATCAGGACGGGAAATGGCAGGTCAGCCATGGTCCTTTCGAAAGCTACGACCATCTGAGCGAAAACAACTGGTCGCTGCTGGTGCAGGCGGTGAATAACTGGCACGAGCCGACGGCCGCGCTGATGCAGCCCTTCCGCGCTCTCCCCGACTGGCGTATTGATGATCTGATGATCTCTTTCTCCGTGCCCGGCGGCGGCGTAGGTCCCCATCTCGATCAGTACGACGTGTTTATCATCCAGGGAACCGGCCGGCGTCGTTGGCGCGTGGGCGATAAAGTCCCGATGAAGCAGCACTGCCCGCATCCAGACCTGCTGCAGGTGGATCCGTTCGACGCCATCATTGATGAAGAGATGGAGCCGGGCGATATTCTCTATATTCCGCCGGGATTCCCGCACGAGGGGTATTCCCTGGAAAACTCGCTGAACTATTCGGTAGGCTATCGCTCGCCAAATGCCCGCGAGTTGTTCAGCGGCTTTGCCGACTATATTCTGCAACGTGAACTGGGTAGCCAGCGCTATGTCGATCCGGATGTGCCTTCCCGCGATCATCCGGCGGATATTCTGCCAGCTGAACTCGACCGTCTGCGCGATATGATGCTGGGGTTGATTAACCAGCCAGAGCATTTTAAGCAGTGGTTTGGGGAGTTTATCACCCAATCCCGCCATGAGCTGGACGTCGCTCCTGCTGAGCCGCCGTATCAGCCTGATGAGATTTACGACGCGCTACAACAGGGCGATCGCCTGGTGCGGCTGGGCGGGCTGCGCGTGCTGCGTATCGATGGCGAGGTGTTCGTCAACGGCGAGAAGATTAATTCGCCGCACCGTCCGGCGCTGGACGCGCTGGCCACGCATCTGTCGCTTAACGCGGAACATTTTGGCGATGCGCTGGAAGATCCATCGTTCCTCGCAATGCTTGCCGCACTGGTCAACTGCGGCTACTGGTTCTTCGAGGACTGATCCGCGAGATGCCCGGTGGCGGCTCACGCCTTACCGGGCCTACGGTCCCGGCTCCGGGATTATGTACCACACTGCATATATTGCCCGGTGGCGGCTCACGCCTTACCGGGCCTACGGTCAGGGCTCCGGAATTATGTAGCGCACCGCATATATTGCCCGATGGCGGCTTACGCCTTGCCGGGCCTACGGTCCGGGCTCCGGGATTATGTACCGTACCGCATATATTGCCCGGTGGCGGCTCACGCCTTACCGGGCCTACGGTCAGTGCTCCGGGATTGTGTAGCGCACCGCATATATTGCCCGATGGCGGCTCACGCCTTACCGGGCCTACGGGATGAATGTGAGTCTGGATTCTGTAGGCCGGGTAAGGCGTGAGCCGTCACCCGGCGTTCTGTTTGCGCTCTCCGGCGTCAAAATCGGCAACGTCCCCAGCCCAATCCGGCGGATACAACCCGAGGCTCACATCACGATGAAAAGTTGAATACGGCCAGTCAATCACCCTCTTCACATAGCCATGTTTCACCGGATTGATGTAAACGTAATCCATATGCCGTCGGTAATCGTCCTCATGACGGATCGCATGTTCCCAGAAACGGGGCTGCCAGACCTCGCGCATTCCCAGTTCGCGGGTGAATGTTTTTTTAATATCCCGCCAGCGTCCCGAATAATCGGTATCGCCTTCCGGTAGCGTCCAGATAGCGTGCATATGTTCGGGTAAAATAACCCACGCGTTAATCAGGAAGGGCTTTTTGCGTTTAATATCAGCTGTCACAGCGCGAAGTTGAGCGATATAGCGGGTCAAAAGATCGCTTTGCCGATTTCGCAAATTGACGGTAAAGAACCAGGTGCCGCCAGGGATATGGCTGCGGTGGTAATTTGACATCAGAGGTTCCCTCCCCTTCCGCAGGTGCAGGTACGCAGTCTTTGCGAACCGCACGTTCGGTATTGCCCGGTGGCGGCTTACGCCTTACCGGGCCTACGGTCCGGGCTCCGGGATTATGTACCGCACCGCATATATTGCCCGGTGGCGGCTCACGCCTTACCGGGCCTACGGTCCGGGCTCCGGAATTATGTACCGCACCGCATATATTGCCCGCTGCGGCTTACCGGGCCTACCAATAGCCCGGATAAGCACCGCGCTATCCGGGAGTTCTTCGGGATCAGGCGCCGCGTTTTGCCGTTAGCTCCGCAATCCGCACAATCACCTGCACCGCCTTCTCCATCCCCTCCAGCGTGACGAATTCATGCTTGCCGTGATAGTTATAGCCGCCGGTAAACAGGTTCGGACAGGGTAGCCCCATAAAGGAGAGCTGAGCGCCGTCGGTGCCGCCGCGAATCGGCTTCATTTGCGGTTCAATATCGCAATCCACCATCGCCTGGCGGGCAATCTCCACGACGTGCGGGTGCGACATCACTTTTTCATGCATATTGTAATAGCTGTCTTCAATCACCAGCTCAATATAGCAATCCGGATGCAGCCCCTTACCGACCTTTTTGGCAATTTCCATCATTTTGCGCTTGCGGGCCTCGAACTGCTTACGGTCAAAGTCGCGAATGATGTAGTGCATTTCTGCCCGGTCAACGCTGCCTTTCATGCTCGCCAGATGGTAAAAACCTTCGTAGCCTTCGGTCGTCTCCGGCACCTCATCGGCAGGGATTTCCGCATGAATCCGTGCCGCCAGCGACAGCGCATTCACCATCACCCCTTTTGCGGTGCCCGGATGGACATTGTTGCCCACGATCTTAATGGTCACCGATGCGGCGTTGAAGTTTTCAAACTCCAGCTCGCCCACTCCGCCGCCGTCAACGGTATAGGCCCAGCGGGCGTCAAACGCGGCGACATCAAAGTGCTTCGCCCCTTTCCCGACCTCTTCGTCAGGCGTGAAGGCCACGCGAATATCGCCGTGAGGAATATTTTTCGCCTTCAGCGTCGCCAGCGCGGTCATTATCTCGGCGATACCGGCTTTGTCATCGGCGCCAAGCAGCGTTTTGCCATCGGTGGTGATCAGCGTTTGCCCAAGCAGCTGGTGCAGTACCGGGAACATCACCGGTGAGAGCACTTCATCGCCAATCCCAAGCGCGATATCACCGCCACGGTAGTTTTCAACGATTTGCGGGTTCACGTTTTTGCCGCTGAAATCCGGCGCCGTGTCGACGTGGGAAATAAAGCCAATGGGCGGAATAGCGCCGGCAACGTTGGCCGGAAGGGTTCCCATTACCGTCCCTTTCTCACTTAGCGTCACATTAACCAGTCCCATTTCTTCCAGCTGCGCCTGCAGCAGGCGTAACAGCTTCCACTGACCTTCCGTGCTTGGAACCTGACGCACGCCAGGCTTCGACTGTGTGTCCAGAGAAACGTACTGTAAAAAACGCTCAAGCAATTTATCCATGTAGCCACCCTCATCTTTTGTGACAACATTATTCATAAGCCCGAATATACAAATATTGCGTCAGGTCATTTTTAGCCCGGCAAATAAAAATTTAATACATGAACCGGCGTATTGTTGTAAAGGTCGTGTATCCGTATGAGACAGGCATTGGCGATCGCAAGCGATTGCCGTAGAATGCTGGCCCTCGTTTATTATGCGCAACCGCAAAGGTGGTTAACCACAAACCCCGCAACGGTCAATCGTCCGCTGCGTCTACATGGGACAGAGTTAAAAATTGAATATACAACCGCGTTCGCTTTCGCCGCTGGTGCAACTGGCGGGAATTCGCAAAAGCTTTGATGGAAAAACGGTTATCTCAGATCTGAATCTGACCATCAACAACGGTGAGTTTCTCACCCTGCTTGGCCCCTCTGGCTGCGGTAAAACCACCGTTCTTCGTCTTATTGCCGGGCTTGAAAACGTCGACAGCGGGCGAATTCATCTCGAAGATCAGGACATCACTCATGTTCCGGCGGAAAACCGCCACGTCAATACCGTTTTCCAAAGCTACGCTCTGTTTCCCCATATGAGCGTATTCGAAAACGTCGCCTTCGGTCTGCGGATGCAGAAAACGCCGGCGGCGGAAATCACGCCTCGCGTCCTCGATGCGCTGCGCATGGTCCAGCTGGAGGAGTTTGCCCAACGCAAACCGCATCAGCTCTCCGGCGGTCAGCAGCAGCGGGTGGCTATCGCCCGGGCGGTGGTCAACAAACCGCGCCTGCTGCTGCTGGATGAGTCCCTGTCGGCGCTGGATTACAAGCTGCGTAAGCAGATGCAAAACGAGCTGAAGGCATTGCAGCGTAAGCTGGGCATCACCTTCGTCTTCGTCACCCACGATCAGGAAGAGGCCCTGACCATGTCCGACCGCATCGTGGTCATGCGCGATGGGAAAATCGAGCAGGACGGCACGCCGCGTGAAATCTACGAAGAGCCGAAAAACCTGTTCGTCGCCAGTTTTATCGGCGAGATTAATCTGTTTAATGCTACGGTCATTGAACGCCTTGACGAGCAGCGCGTCCGCGCCAGCGTTGAAGGTCGCGAATGCAATATCTACGTCAACTTCCCCGTCGAGCGGGGTCAGCGGCTGAACGTTCTGCTGCGCCCGGAAGATCTGCGCGTCGATGAAGTCCACGACGGCAGCGACGCCGACGGACTGATCGGCTACATTCGCGAGCGCAACTACAAAGGCATGACGCTGGAGTCGGTTGTCGAACTGGAAAATGGCAAAATGGTGATGGTCAGTGAATTCTTTAACGAAGACGATCCGGACTTTGATCACCCGCTTGACCAGAAAATGGCCATTAACTGGGTAGAAAGCTGGGAGGTTGTGCTGGCTGATGAAGAACACCAGTAAATTCCAGAATGTGGTGATCGCCACTATCGTGGGTTGGCTTGTGCTATTTGTGTTCCTGCCCAACCTGATGATCATCGGTACCAGCTTTTTGACCCGCGACGACGCCAGTTTCGTCAAGATGGTCTTCACGCTGGATAACTACACGCGCCTGCTGGATCCGCTCTATTACGACGTGCTGCTGCACTCGCTCAATATGGCGCTGCTGGCGACCCTTGCCTGTCTGGCGCTCGGCTATCCTTTCGCCTGGTTTCTGGCCAGGCTGCCGGAAAAAGTGCGCCCGCTGCTGCTGTTTCTGCTGATCGTGCCGTTCTGGACCAACTCCTTGATCCGTATCTACGGGCTGAAAATCTTCCTCAGCACCAAAGGGTATCTCAACGAGTTCCTGCTGTGGCTGGGAGTGATTGATACGCCGCTGCGCATCATGTATACCCCGTCTGCGGTCATCATCGGACTGGTCTATATTCTGCTGCCGTTTATGGTGATGCCGCTGTACTCCAGTATTGAGAAGCTCGATCGTCCTCTGCTGGAAGCGGCAAGAGATCTGGGCGCCAGCAAGCTGCAAACCTTTATCCGCATCATTATTCCACTGACCATGCCGGGCATTATCGCCGGCTGTCTGCTGGTGATGCTGCCGGCGATGGGGCTGTTCTACGTCTCGGATCTGATGGGCGGCGCCAAAAACCTGCTGATCGGTAACGTGATTAAGAGTCAGTTCCTGAATATCCGCGACTGGCCGTTTGGCGCCGCGACCAGCATTACGCTGACGCTGGTGATGGGCCTGATGCTGTTAATTTACTGGCGCGCGGCGCGTCTGTTGAATAGCAAGGTGGAACTCGAATGATCGGTCGACTGCTGCGCGGCGGCTTTATGACCGCCATTTATGCTTACCTGTATATTCCGATCATTATTCTGATCGTCAACTCGTTTAACAGTTCGCGCTTTGGTATTAACTGGCAGGGCTTTACCACTCAATGGTATAGCCTGTTGATGAACAACGATAGTCTGCTGCAGGCCGCACAGCACTCGCTGACCATGGCGGTGCTGTCAGCCACCTTTGCAACGCTTATCGGGTCGCTGACCGCCGTCGCGCTGTATCGCTATCGTTTTCGTGGTAAACCGTTCGTCAGCGGAATGCTGTTCGTGGTGATGATGTCGCCGGATATCGTCATGGCCATCTCCCTGCTGGTGCTGTTTATGCTGATCGGCATTCAACTGGGGTTCTGGTCGCTGCTGTTTTCGCACATCACCTTCTGCCTGCCTTTCGTGGTGGTGACGGTCTATTCGCGCCTCAAAGGTTTTGATGTGCGGATGCTGGAGGCGGCGAAAGATCTGGGCGCCAGCGAGTTGACCATTCTGCGTAAAATTCTTCTGCCGCTGGCGCTGCCTGCCGTGGCCGCCGGATGGCTGCTGAGCTTTACGCTGTCGATGGATGATGTGGTGGTGTCGTCATTCGTGACCGGCCCGGGTTACGAGATCCTGCCGCTGAAGATCTATTCGATGGTCAAAGTGGGCGTATCGCCGGAAGTGAATGCCCTGGCGACGATTCTGTTAGTTCTGTCGCTGGTGATGGTCATCGCCAGCCAATTGATTGCACGTGATAAAACTCAGGGGACGTTAAAATGAAAAAATGGTCACGCCACCTGCTCGCAGCGGGCGCTCTGGTAATGGGTATCAGCGCCGCGCATGCGGACGACAGCAAAACGCTCTATTTCTATAACTGGACCGAGTATGTGCCGCCGGGTCTGCTGGAGCAGTTCACCAAAGAGACCGGCATCAAGGTTATCTATTCCACTTACGAGTCGAATGAAACCATGTACGCAAAACTCAAAACCTACAAAGACGGCGCCTACGATCTGGTGGTGCCTTCCACCTATTTCGTCGACAAGATGCGTAAAGAAGGGATGTTGCAGAAGATCGATAAGAGCAAGCTGACGAACTTCAGCAACCTCGATCCGCAGATGCTGAACAAACCGTTCGATCCGGGTAACGATTATTCCATTCCCTACATCTGGGGCGCCACGGCCATTGGCGTCAATAGCGATGCTATCGACCCGAAAACCGTCACCAGCTGGGCCGACCTGTGGAAACCAGAGTATAAGAGCAGCCTGCTGCTGACCGACGATGCGCGGGAAGTGTTCCAGATAGCCTTACGTAAGCTGGGCTATTCCGGCAATACCACCGACCCGAAAGAGATTGAAGCCGCCTACAACGAGCTGAAAAAACTGATGCCTAACGTCGCGGCGTTTAACTCCGATAATCCGGCCAACCCGTATATGGAAGGGGAAGTGAATCTCGGCATGGTGTGGAACGGTTCGGCATGGGTTGCCCGCCAGTCGGGCACGCCGCTCGAGGTCGTCTGGCCGAAAGAAGGCGGGATCTTCTGGATGGATAGCCTGGCGATTCCGGCGAATGCGAAAAACGTCGACGGCGCGCTCAAGCTGATTAACTTCTTGCTGCGTCCGGAAGTGGCAAAACAGGTGGCGGAAACCATCGGCTACCCGACGCCAAATCTCGCCGCGCGTAAAATGCTCAGCCCGGAAGTCGCCAATGATAAGTCGCTCTACCCGGATGCGGACACTATCGCCAGGGGCGAATGGCAAAACGATGTGGGCAGCGCCAGCACCCTGTATGAAGAGTATTATCAGAAGCTAAAAGCGGGCCGTTAATCCCGTCAGGCGGAGCCCCGGCTCCGCCGTTGTTTCGTCCTTCCCCCGCTCTACTGCGCAACACTGACACTCATACCAGCGCAGAATTTCCGCCACGAGGCTAATCATGCTGGCGACGGTATGACTGCTGCCGAGGAGGGGCAATCGGGTCGCCATTATCATCCCGCGTAAGCCGCCGGGTGCGGCCATTCCTCCGCGATTCAACTCTGGGTATTAGCACCCGCACGTTGATTGGGGCCCCCGGACGCCGGCTTATCCCGCATCGCGCCCATCCGCCATCAGAATCTGACCAAACTCGGCGCGCAGCCGGTTTTTCAGGACTTTACCGGTGGCGCTGACGGGGAGCGCATCGATGAACAGAATCCGGTCCGGAAGCTGCCATTTCGGCACTCGTGTCTGGTACCAGGCCAACAGCTCCGGCTCTTCAATTTCGCCATCTTCTGCCCTGACACACAGCAGCACCGGACGCTCATCCCAGCGCGGATGCTGCGCCGCAATCGCCGCCGCGCTGCGAATCGCCGGATGGGCAAGCGCAATATTCTCCAGCTCGACCGTTGAGATCCACTCTCCGCCGGACTTAATGATATCTTTCGCCCGATCGTGAATCACCAGGTAGCCATTCTCATCAACCGTGCCAATATCACCGGTGTCGAACCAGCCGTCATCGGTCAACGCGGTATCGGGACGACCGTAGTAATTTGCCGCCACCCAATGGCCGCGCACCTGCAGATAGCCCTGACTTTCGCCATCGTTGGCCAGCGCCTGGCCCTCAGCATCCACCACCCGCAGATCGATGCCAAAAATGACGCGCCCCTGACCGTGCCCCAGTTTTTGCTGTGCCTCCTGAGGCAGGGCTTTATGTTTGCTCAGCGGCGTGTTGATGGTGCCGATGGGCGAAGTCTCGGTCATCCCCCAGGCATGAATCAGCTCAATACCATAATCGCGGCGGAAGACCTCAATCATCGACGGGGGCAGCGCCGACCCGCCGACAAAAGATCGTTTAAAACAGGGCAGGCGAACATCCGATTTACGCAGCGCGGCAAGCAATCCTGCCCAGATGACCGGAACGCCGAAGGCGACGCTGACCTGCTCCTCGCTCAACAGCCGCAGCAAGCTGTCGCCGTCCAGATTCGGCCCCGGCAGAACCAGGCGAGCGCCGGCCATCGCGGCAATAAAAGGCGTGCCCCAGGCATTGACGTGGAACATCGGCACTACCGGCAACAGCGTGTCCTGCGCCGAGATACCGGCCGCATCCGGCTGATTGCCGCTCAGCGCATGCAGTACCAGCGAGCGGTGGGTATTCAGCACCCCTTTCGGCTTGCCGGTGGTCCCCGAGGTATAGCACAGCGACGCCGGCGAATGTTCGCTCACCTCGGGCCAGCGATACGCCGGATCCGCTGCAGCGATCAGCTCATCAAAAAACAGCAGCGAGTCCAGCGCGGCGAGCGCCTCCTCATTCCGCGGCTCCAGCAGAACAAAATGCTTTACCGTTGGCAACTGGGGCCGCAGCGCGCAGATAAGCGGCAGAAAGGTGTCGTCGAAAAACAGAATCTCGTCCGCGGCATCATTGATGATAAACGCGAGGTGTTCCGTGGACAGGCGTGGGTTGATGGTATGCGTCACCCATCCCCCAGCACTGATGCCAAAATAGATCTCCAGATGGCGGCGATTATTCCACGCCAGCGTGCCGCAGCGGGCGCCTGTCGGGAGCCCCAGCCGGCTCATGGCGGAAGCCAGACGCAGGGCGTTATCCGCCACCTCTCCCCAGCTACTGTACTCTCTTCCCCCTAACGTCCCGACCGAAACAATTTCCGTATCGCTATGATAGCGCGCGGCATGCTCAATGAGCGTCCGGGTCGTTAAATCCTGATACATCATCGGTGGATGCATGGCTGTTACTCCGCGACAGGCTGATATGTTGTGTAAGTGATGCGGTCCGGTGTGCACCCGAACTCTCACTAAATCTGGCAACAACCCAGGCAGCCAACCAAAACAGATGTGCAAAATTTAGCGTTCACGCACAAGAATCCTCGTCTGGCAGCGGGGAATGTGATGGGAAATGGCTTTTCACGCGCGGCGGTAGCGCGCAGAAGAGGGGCCGACGCAGTGAAGAATGCGCGAGTGGTACGCTCGTCGCATTCAACTCGCGCCGGCGCAATGTTTCAGTTGCCAGGCTCTGGCTGCGGGGCCGTAAACTTATATCCTTTTCCCCATACCGTCAGAATAAACTCCGGCTCCGCCGGATTATCTTCTATTTTCATCCTCAGCCGATTAATGTGCGTGTTGACCGTATGCTCATACCCTTCATGCTGATAGCCCCACACCTGGTTGAGCAAACTGATGCGGGAAAAGACCTTATCGGGATGCCGGGCAAAGAACCACAGCAGGTCGAACTCGCGCGGCGTCAGGTCAAGCGCGAGATCGCGCAGACGCGCTTCGCGCGCAAGCGGGTCGATGGTCAGCCGGTCAATGTGCAGTATGCCGGCGTCCTGCATCAGATTCTGGGCCATGGCCTCCTGACGACGAAAGAGCGCCTTCACTCGCGCCACCAGCTCAAGCATCGAAAAGGGTTTCGCGAGGTAGTCATCTGCCCCGAGTTCCAGCCCCAGGACACGATGGACTTCACTTGCGCGCGCGCTGATTATCACTATCGGCATGTAGCTTGCCATAGTGCGGGCATGCCGACAGATCTCCAGACCGTCGATGCCCGGTAACATCAGGTCGAGGATCAGCGCGTCCCAGCCGCCCTGCCTGACCATCGCCAGCCCGCCGGTGCCTTCAGCAGCATGGCTGATTTCATAGCCCTCCTCGCATAAATGCAGCTGCAGCAGCTCCGCGATATTTTCATCATCTTCAATAATTAATACTTTTTTGGGCTTCATCGCTGCCGCCTTATTGCGTTCTGTCAGAGACAGTTTAGACGACATTCGCATCGCGAGTTATCACATTTAATTTAACTTTTCGTGATACATCGGCGAACAGATTCAGGCCACACTGTTATTAACGCAATAACCGGGAATATCATGATGAACAGTCTCTCAAATCAGATTAAGCCCGCGACCATTCATCCTCTGTGGTTAAGAATTTGCCACTGGGTTAATGCGCTTTCGATATTAATTATGGTGACCAGCGGCTGGCGTATTTATAACGCATCACCGTTGTTTAATTTTGATATTCCGGATGTACTGACTCTTGGCGGTTGGCTGGCAGGCGCATTGCAATGGCATTTTTCAGCAATGTGGTTGTTTGCTCTTAACGGTGTATTTTACCTGCTGATGAATCTTGTCAGCGGGCGCTTAAAAAAACAATTCTGGCCTCTGTCGCCGCAAGGAGTAATTGACGATTTTATTTCCGCACTACGCGGCAGGCTGACACATGACAATCCCGGCCATTATAACTACGTCCAGAAACTGGCCTATCTCTTCGTCATGCTCGATAGCATTATTCTGGCGTTATCCGGCCTGGTTATCTGGAAGTCGGTGCAGTTTCCGCTGCTACGAATCTTACTCGGGGGATATGACAACGCACGGGTGATTCATTTCTTTGCGATGTCCGCACTGATGGGATTTGTCGTTATTCATCTGCTGATGGTGCTGCTGGTCCCGAAAACGTTACTGGCCATGCTCCGCGGACGATAAGGAAAATACAGTGAACAATCATAAAAATTCATTCTCCGCCGCCGACAAGGCCATCGTAGTCCAGGAGGCGAGCCGGGAAATTAACAAGCGGCTCTCATCGGAAGGTCGTCGCCGCTTTATCAGGCAGGGGTTAACTTTTGGCGGTCTGATGCTGTTAAGCGGTTGCGATATCAGCAATAACAGCGAGGTCGAAACAACCTTAAGCCAGATCTCACAATTTAACGATCGTATTCAACGCTGGTTATTTAATGCTAATAACCTTGCGCCGGTTTATCCCGAAAGTATGATCGCTCGCCCTTTCCCGTTTAATGCATTTTACAGCGAGGATCAGGCGCCCACCATCGACGGCAGCGATTATCGTCTTGAAGTTTCTGGATTAGTGGCTGACAAACGCCCATGGACACTGGCCGAACTGCATAAGATGGCGCAGGTCAGCCAGATCACGCGACATATTTGTGTGGAAGGATGGAGCGCCATTGGTAAATGGGGTGGCGTTCCGTTTGCCCTATTCCTCAAACGTATCGGCGCCGATCTGAGCGCCAGCTACGTCAGCTTTCGCTGTGCTGATAATTATTATACCAGTATCGACATGGCCACTGCGCTCCATCCGCAGACGATTATGGCATTAACCTACGATGGCCAGGTATTACCGCGTAAATATGGTTTCCCGATGAAGTTAAGAATTCCGACCAAGCTCGGTTATAAAAACCCGAAGCATATTATGTCAATTGAAGTCACTAACCGCTACCCCGGTGGCTACTGGGAAGACCAGGGTTATAACTGGTTCGCTGGTAGTTAATTCGTGGTCGTCATCATCCGTTATTCATACAACATGAAGGAATTGCAAAATGAAAAAGATTAATACGTTACTGATGTGCTCTGCTTTACTTTTCGGTATGTCCAGCGCCTACGCTGCCGATAATATGGCTAAAGATAATATGGCCAAAGATAACATGGGCAAGATGTCTCACGACTGCACAAAAGATGGCATGAAAAAAGAGTGTATGTCTAAAGATGGCATGTCGAAGGATAAAATGAGCAAAGACAGCATGGCCAAAGATGCCATGGCGAAAGACAAGATGGGCAAAGACACGATGGGTAAACAATAACCGCGCAGCCCGACGACGAGGTCAAAGGGGTGGCCTGCCGGTTGGGCAGGTAACCCCTTTTTATCCCCTCATCCTGCCACCGCAGGATCGCCTGCAGGGGCCCTCGAAACACCGGGAAACCACTCTCCTCCGACCTGAGCTTTAGCAATCAAAGCCGTAGCGTTACGGGATCAGAGATCTTTCAACAGCCGGTCGACGAATGCCGGAACAACCTCACTCGCCAGACCGTAGTGTTTTTCGGCAAATTCGCTGCCGACCTGGCTGGGCTCGAGATTAAGTTCCACGGTATGCGCCCCCTGCAGACGGGCTTCGTGCACGAAACCTGCCGCCGGGTAAACGTGCCCGGAAGTGCCAATGGCGATGAAGATATCGGCATCGGCCAGCGCGCTGTAAATGTCATCCATCCCCAGCGGCATCTCGCCAAACCAGACCACGTGCGGACGCAACGGCGCCGGGAACTGGCAGCAGTGGCACTTATCTTCCGCCGTGACGTCTCCGGTCCACTCCAGTACCTGTCCGCTCCACGAACAGCGCACCTTCAACAGCTCGCCGTGCATATGAATCACCCGACGATTTCCCGCGCGTTCGTGCAGGTTATCAATGTTCTGGGTAACCAGCACAAATCGATCGCCCAGCGCCGCTTCCAGCCGCGCCAGCGCCTGATGTGCCGCATTCGGCGCTATCTCCGGGCTTTGCAGCTGCCGGCGACGGGCGTTATAAAACGCCTGCACCAGCGCAGGATCGCGGGCGAAGCCTTCCGGCGTCGCCACATCTTCCACCCGGTGCTCTTCCCACAAACCATCGGCCGCGCGAAACGTTTTAATCCCGGACTCCGCCGAAATGCCCGCGCCGGTCAGCACCACAACCCTGGGTTTATCTGTTGTTTCCACAGCCGCCTTATCCTCTTTAAAAAAAATCCGCTGGCGCAGACGTTCACGCAAGCGACGTTTATTGCGACGAAAACGGCTCAATCGGTGTAAGCGGCGCGACAACATAGCTCCCCCTGTGGTTAATGAGTCAAATGAAGGAAGGCCGCACCGCGCATGCCTCCGGCATCGCCATGGCGCGCACGTTCAATACGCGGCACCCGGGCAACGGGAAGTAAATGTCGCGGCAGGCGTTGCGCCAGCCCTTCGCTTATGGCAGTAAAGTTAGACAATCCTCCGCCAAGCACCAGCAGATCCGGATCAACAATCGTCAGAATATTACCCAGACAGACCGCCAGCAGGTCAAGATAGCGCTCGACGTGCTCGTGCGCCCGCGCATCGCCCTGCTGCCAGAGCGCCACGATTTCGGGAGAGGTTAAGGTGTGTTGATAGAAATGTTCATAGAGCCAGGCAAAACCGCGGCCGGAGAGATAGTTTTCAATGCAGCCCAGCTGACCGCAGCCGCAGCGGGTGAGCGGGAAATCACGCCCCACGACCTCCAGCGCATCTACCGGCAGCCGGATATGGCCAAATTCACCGGTAATATAGCTATGTCCGGTAATCGATTTACCGTTGAGGACCAGGCCGCCGCCCACCCCGGTGCCGAGAATCAGCCCCATCACCAGCGGGTATTGCGTAAATTCATCGTCCCAGGCTTCGGAGAGAGCAAAGCAGTTGGCGTCGTTATCCAGACGGACTTCACGCCCGAGCCGGGCGCTCAGATCGCTGCGCAGCGACTGGCCGCTGGCAGCGGGGACGTTGGCGGCATACAGCGTGCCGTCCGCGGTTTCCGGCATCCCCGGAATACCAATCCCTACCGTCCCCTGACAGTCAAAGCGGCCGTCAGCTTCACGGACCAGCGCCTCTACCGCCTGTAGAAAGTCGGCATAACTCTCCTTCGGCGTGGCAACGCGTTTTTCCCACTGCAATCGCCGCGCTTTATCAAACACGCCCAGCGCTATTTTGCTGCCGCCAATATCAAATCCGTAGTACATAGCCATTCCTCTTTACTGACCGAAAAGGTCAGGACGTAAAGAGTGGATAACAGAGATTCTTGTAGGTCCGCGCAAACGAAGCGCCACCGGGCGCAATGTCAGGTGGCAGCTTCTCCTTACCCGACCTACCGGTTCATTCCCCGCAATCCACTGAATTACTGGCCACTCAGCACCCTCGCCGGGTCAATGCGGCTGGCGCGGCGGGCGGGATACCAGCTGGCCAGCAAACTCAGCAACAGTGCCGTCACCAGCACATAAATAACATCCAGCCAGTGCAGTTCAGACGGCAGGAAGTCAATAAAATAGATGTCGCCGGACAAGAATTTGTGCCCGATCAGGTATTCGAGGCCGTTGATGATGGACGTCAGATTTAGCGCACAAATGACGCCGATCGCCACACCAATCAGGCTCCCGACCGAACCGGCAAGCAAACCATACCAGACAAAAATGGCGCGGATCAGGCCATCTTTCGCCCCGAGCGTACGCAGTACCGCAATATCGCTGCTTTTATCTTTCACCGCCATCACCAGGGTGGAAACGATGTTAAAGCAGGCCACGCCGATCACCAGCACCATCGCGAGGTACATAATGGCGCGGATCATCTGAATATCACGATACATATAACCGTAGGTTCCGATCCAGCTCTTGATGTAAACGTAGCTGTTGGTCACTTCGCCGGCATCACGCACCAGCGTATTGGCGTGGAACACATCGGTGACTTTAATCGCAATCCCGGTCACGCTGCCAGCCATATCCAGATACTGTTGGGCATCGCTCATCGGGATCATCGCAAAACTGTGATCGAGCTGGCCGCTGAGCTGCAAAATCCCGGTCACATGCAGCCTGACGCGTTTCGGCTGCAGGAGCTGATGCTCGGAATCAGAGTTGGGGATCATGATGGAAACCCAGTCGCCCTGCTTCACGTGCAGCGCATCCGCCACCCCTTTACCGAGAATGACCTGCTGTTCGCCGGCTTTAAAATTAGCCCACGCGTTATTCTGGACAAACTGAGGCAGCGAACTCAGGCGGCTTTCCTGCTGCGGATCGACACCCTTGACCTGAATGGCGCGCATGTTGCTGCCGCTCTCCACCAGCCCGGTGAAATTAATGTACGGCGCCGCGGCAACGATCCCTTTAACTTTTTCCACCTTCGCCAGCGCGTCGTTCCAGTTGGTCCACGGCTGCTTCACCGGCTCGATTTCGCCATGCGGAACCACCGCCAGAATGCGGTTGTTCAGCTCACGTTCAAAACCGTTCATTGCGCTGAGGCCGACGATCAATACCGCCACCCCGAGCGCAATCCCGATGGTTGAAATCACCGAAATCAGCGACACCATGCCGCCACGTCGCCGTCCGCGGCTAAAACGCAGGGCAATCAATAACGATAACGGAGAAGTCATTACCTGGCCCCCATCAGGGTCAGTTCCGCGTCCAGATGGCCATCACGCATCTCCAGCTGGCGGTTCATCCGTTTGGCCAGTTGCAGGTCGTGGGTCACCACCAGAAAAGCGGTGCGCTGGGCAACGTTCAGTTCCCCCAGCAGCTGAAAAATACTGTCGGCGTTGCGGGCATCGAGGTTACCGGTCGGTTCATCCGCCAGCACCAGCCGGGGCTTGTTGACCAGCGCCCGGGCAATCGCCACCCGCTGGCGCTCGCCGCCGGAAAGCTCTGACGGGCGGTGGTTGCTGCGGTGTTCCAGCCCCACGGCATGCAGCATCGCCTTAGCCTGACGTTCAATATCCGCTGCTTTCTGTTTGCCAATCAGCAGCGGCATTGCCACGTTTTCGAGGGCGGTGAAATCCGGCAACAGGTGGTGGAACTGGTAGATAAAGCCCAGCTCACGGTTACGCAGGTCGGCTCGCGCGGCTGCGGAGAGCCGGTTCATCGACTGCCCGGAGAAAATCACATCGCCGGAGGTCGGCGTATCCAGCCCGCCGAGCAGATGGAGCAGCGTACTCTTCCCGGAACCCGAGGTACCGACAATCGCCATCATCTCCCCTTCCTCAATGCTGAAGCTGACATTGTGCAACACGTCGGTTTGCACACTGCCTTCCTGATAGCGTTTGCACAGATTGTCGCATTGCAGCAGGATCTTATTCATAACGTAAAGCCTCAGCGGGTTGAGTGGCGGCAGCGCGCCAGGAAGGATACAACGTAGATAACAATGCCAGCACCATGGCCACCAGTACGATAATCGTCACCTGGAAAGGCTCGATTGCGACCGGCAGCGCAGCGCCGTCAAGGAACGCGCCGATAATCGGCATTAAATTATTTAACTGGCTGGCGAGCAGTACGCCGAGTGCGGCGCCAAGCAAGGCTCCGACGATCCCGGCGCTGGCCCCCTGGACCATAAAGACCAGCATAATCTGTCGCGGGGTCAGCCCCAGGGTTTGCAAAATCGCCACCTCGCCCTGTTTTTCCATGACCATCATCCCCAGCGAGGTAATGATATTAAACGCCGCGACGGCCACAATCAGGCTCAGCAGCAGGCCCATCATATTTTTTTCCATGCGCACGGCCTGGAACAGCTCGCCTTTCCGCTCGCGCCAGTCCTGCCACTTCGTTCCCTGCGGCAGCGTCTGCTGGCTGAGGGTATCCACCTGTAAAGGCTGGCTCAGCCACAGGCGCCAACCGGTAATGTTGCCCAGCGGGTAGCGCATCAGGCGCGAGGCATCGTCGATATTGGTCAACATCTGATAGCCGTCCACTTCACTGTTGGCGGCAAAGGTGCCGATCACGTTAAACAGGCGTTGGCTGGGCACCCGCCCCATTGGCGTGAACTGACTGGCTGAAGGCACCATGACGCGAATCTGGTCGCCGCGGTTAACCCCCAGCTGACCGGCCAGCTGTTCGCCAAGAATGACGTTATATTTGCCGGCCTGAAGATCGCTTTGCTTCACGTTAACGAGATAGGGAGTGAGCGGATCGTTTTGCGTCGGGTCGATACCCAGCATCACGCCAACTGCGACGCTGCGGGCGCTTTGCAGCACCACATCGCCGGTCGTTAATGGCGCTATGCGCGTGACGCCCTGTAACTTGATGGCGCTTTCCGGCAGCTGCTGAGGGTTCACCGAGCCCTGCTGTGCGCTAATCATGGCCTGCGGCATCAGCCCCAGGATGTTGTTCTGCAGCTCGCGCTCGAAGCCGTTCATGACCGAAAGCACGGTCACCAGCGCCATCACGCCAAGCGTAATGCCGATGGTGGATAGCCAGGAGACGAAACGACCGAAGCGGTCGGCTGCGCGCCCGCGCATGTAGCGAAGGCCGATAAAGAGTGCGGCAGGTTGGTACATGTAATCCATCTGGTTGCTGATAGCCGATGCACGAGTATATATGGCATAGCACAACGCGTAAATCACTGAAACGGTAAGTTTTTGTCGCGTAATAAGAAAAAAGTAAAGATAAATCAAATGGATATTTGATTAGTCAGCGCTTATCTATCAGAATCTTTCACCGTAGCGGGCCCTCTTACCGTCAATCAGGTTGGCGAATACGGGTCAATCGCGGATAATCATCAACATTGAATATTAGCGATTTGCCCTTATATACCGGTCATACTGCAAGCTGCATGTGCATTGGCGACGCTGGTTTACCCGAATCACTTACCTGCGTAAGCTCATCGGGCAGCAATCGGCAAAATGAGGGACCTCTTTGTCCCTTGCCAGAGGCATCGTCGACTGTTCAGGTTCGTTTCTGACGAATTTGTCGCTCACTTGCCGCGTAACCTGGCCTATGGCCTAGCCCCTTCGGGGTCAGTGCAAGCGCTGTTCAACAATGCCTGAGGTGTTTTTGAGCAGCAATTCGAATATTTAGGGTACACATATAGAGCGAATCAAGAAGGGATCCTGATAACAGCTATGCCTCAACAATACCGATACACACTGCCGGTCAAGCCCGGCGAACAGCGGCACCTCGGTGAATTAACCGGCGCGGCTTGTGCCACGTTGGTTGCGGAAATGGCCGAGCGCCACGGTGGGCCGGTTATCCTCGTCGCCCCCGATATGCAAAATGCCCTGCGCCTGAACGATGAAGTTCGCCAGTTTACCGACAGCATGGTGACAGGCCTGGCAGACTGGGAAACGCTACCTTACGATAGCTTCTCGCCGCATCAGGACATTATCTCTTCCCGCCTCGCCACGCTCTATCAATTACCCACCATGCAGCGCGGTGTACTGATCGTGCCGGTCAGCACCCTCATGCAGCGCGTCTGTCCGCATAATTTCCTCCACGGACATGCGCTGGTGATGAAAAAAGGCCAGCGTCTGTCGCGTGATGCCCTGCGCTCTCAGCTGGACAGCGCCGGCTATCGCCATGTGGATCAGGTGATGGAGCACGGAGAGTATGCCACCCGCGGCGCCCTGCTTGACTTGTTCCCGATGGGGAGCGAGCAACCCTATCGCCTCGACTTCTTCGATGATGAAATCGACAGCCTGCGCCTGTTCGACGTCGACAGCCAGCGTACGCTGGAAGAGGTGGCCGCCATTAATCTGCTGCCCGCCCATGAGTTCCCGACCGATCAGGCGGCGATTGAGCTGTTTCGTAGCCAGTGGCGCGATCGCTTTGAGGTCAAACGCGACGCCGAACATATCTATCAGCAGGTCAGTAAAGGGACATTACCGACCGGTATCGAATACTGGCAGCCGCTGTTTTTCAGTGAGCCTCTGCCGCCGCTGTTCAGCTACTTCCCGGCGAACGCCCTGATCGTGAATACCGGCGATCTGGAAGCCAGCGCCGGGCGTTTTCAAAACGAAACCCGCGCCCGCTTCGAAAGCCGCGGCGTCGACCCGATGCGTCCGCTGCTGCCGCCGGAACAGCTCTGGCTGCGGATTGACGAACTGTTCAGCGAGCTGAAAAAATGGCCGCGCATTCAGTTAAAAACGGAACGTCTGGCCGAGAAAGCCGCCAACATTAACCTCGGTTATCAGAAGCTGCCGGACCTCTCTGTACAGGCGCAGAACAAAGCGCCGCTGGACAATCTGCGCCGTTTCCTTGAAGCCTTTACCGGCCCGGTCATATTCTCGGTTGAGAGCGAAGGTCGCCGGGAAGCGCTGGGCGAAGTGCTGGCGCGCATCAAAATTGCGCCAAAACATATTCTGCGGCTGGAAGAAGCCACCGGCAACGGCCGCTATTTGATGATTGGCGCCGCCGAACATGGGTTTATCGATAGCCAGCGTGATCTGGCACTGATTTGCGAAAGCGACCTGTTGGGCGAGCGCGTGGCGCGCCGTCGCCAGGATTCACGCCGCACCATTAACCCCGACACCTTAATCCGTAACCTGGCGGAACTGCATATCGGCCAGCCGGTAGTGCACCTGGAGCATGGCGTTGGCCGTTACGCCGGTATGACCACGCTGGAAGCCGGCGGCATCAAAGGGGAATACCTGATGCTGACCTACGCCAACGAGGCCAAACTGTACGTACCGGTGTCATCCTTGCATCTGATTAGCCGCTACGCCGGCGGCGCAGAAGAGAGCGCGCCGTTGCATAAACTCGGCGGCGATGCCTGGGCGCGCGCGCGGCAGAAAGCGGCAGAAAAAGTGCGCGATGTGGCGGCAGAACTGCTCGATATTTACGCCCAGCGCGCGGCGAAATCGGGCTTTGCCTTTAAGCACGATCGCGAACAGTACCAGCTGTTCTGCGACGGTTTCCCCTTTGAAACCACCCCGGATCAGGCGCAGGCAATTAATGCCGTTCTCAGCGACATGTGTCAGCCGCTGGCCATGGACCGCCTGGTCTGCGGCGACGTCGGCTTCGGTAAAACCGAAGTGGCAATGCGTGCCGCCTTCCTGGCAGTGGAGAACCACAAACAGGTCGCGGTCCTGGTGCCGACCACCCTGCTCGCGCAGCAGCACTTCGATAACTTCTGCGACCGCTTTGCCAACTGGCCGGTACGTATTGAAATGCTGTCGCGCTTCCGCAGCGCGAAAGAGCAGGCGCAGATTCTTGAACAGGCCGCCGAAGGTAAAATCGATATTCTTATCGGCACGCATAAGCTGCTGCAAAGTGAAGTCAAACTGCGTGACCTTGGGCTGCTGATCGTCGATGAAGAGCATCGCTTTGGGGTTCGCCACAAAGAGCGAATCAAGGCGATGCGTGCCGATGTCGATATTCTGACGCTGACCGCCACGCCGATTCCACGAACGCTGAACATGGCGATGAGCGGAATGCGGGATCTGTCCATTATTGCCACCCCGCCCGCTCGCCGTCTGGCGGTGAAAACTTTCGTCCGGGAGTATGACTCGCTGGTGGTTCGCGAGGCGATTCTGCGTGAAGTGCTGCGCGGCGGCCAGGTCTACTACCTCTATAACGACGTGGAGAATATCCAGAAAGCGGCGGATCGGCTGGCGGAGCTGGTGCCGGAGGCTCGTATTGCCATCGGTCACGGGCAGATGCGCGAGCGCGAGCTGGAACGGGTGATGAATGATTTCCACCATCAGCGCTTTAACGTACTGGTCTGTACCACCATCATTGAGACCGGGATCGATATCCCGACCGCCAATACCATTATCATCGAGCGCGCGGACCATTTCGGTCTGGCTCAGCTGCACCAGCTGCGCGGACGCGTCGGCCGTTCGCATCATCAGGCCTATGCCTGGCTGCTGACGCCGCACCCGAAAGCAATGACCACCGATGCGCAAAAGCGTCTGGAAGCCATCGCCTCGCTGGAGGATCTCGGCGCCGGTTTCGCGCTGGCCACGCATGACCTGGAAATCCGCGGCGCCGGCGAGTTGCTGGGCGAAGATCAGAGCGGGCAGATGACCACCATCGGTTTTTCGCTCTATATGGAGCTTCTGGAGAATGCTGTCGATGCGCTGAAAGCCGGACGCGAACCTTCGCTTGAGGATCTGACCAGCCAGCAGACTGAAGTTGAGCTGCGTATGCCTTCACTGTTGCCGGACGACTTTATTCCTGATGTGAATACCCGACTCTCGTTCTACAAGCGGATTGCCAGCGCCAGGAATGAGCACGACCTGGAAGAGATTAAAGTCGAACTGATTGACCGCTTTGGCCCGCTACCGGATGCGGCGAGAAACCTGCTGGATATCGCCCGCCTGCGTCAACAGGCGCAGAAGCTGGGTATCCGTAAGCTGGAGGGCAATGAGAAAGGCGGCGTGATTGAGTTCAATGAAAAGAACAACGTCAACCCGGTGTGGCTGATTGGCCTGCTGCAAAAACAGCCTCAGCACTTCCGCCTGGATGGCCCGACGCGGCTGAAGTTCATGCAGGAACTTGGCGAGCGTAAAACGCGGATGGAGTGGGTTCGCCAGTTTATGCGTCAGTTAGAAGAGAACGCAACCGCTTAATCGCAGCGCGGAGGCGGTGCCCGTCACCGTCTTCCGCGCCTTTTTCTTCCTTCACGGTCACACCCGGTAAACTTTACAAACATTTTGCAATTCACCAGGGTTTCCCCACAGAGACCCGCGCGATAATCCCCGTCTGTTTCCTCATAAAAAATAACCACTTATTTATTATGGCTACTTTCGTATCGCGTTTTTCACTGTGGCTGGCAATGGCGGCCGTTGCTGGCGTCCTGGCCCTCCCTGCCCGCGCCAATACCTGGCCCTTACCGCCTTCAGGTAGCCGCCTCGTCGGGCAAAATCAGTTTCACGTCGTCCAGAATGACGGCGGTTCGCTGGAGGCTATCGCCAAAAAATACAACGTGGGCTTTCTGGCATTGCTTCAGGCAAATCCCGGCGTCGATCCTTACGTTCCGCGTGCCGGCAGCGTACTGACCATTCCGCTGCAGACTCTACTGCCGGAAGCGCCGCGCGAAGGGCTGGTAATCAACCTCGCCGAGCTTCGCCTCTACTACTACCCGCCGGGGAAAAATGAGGTCACCGTCTACCCTATTGGTATCGGCCAGTTGGGAGGGGATACTCTTACTCCGACGATGATCACCACCGTCTCCGACAAGCGCGCAAATCCAACCTGGACGCCGACGGCGAATATTCGCGCACGGTATAAAGCGATGGGAATAGAACTCCCGGGCGTGGTACCTGCCGGGCCGGATAACCCGATGGGGCACCATGCTATCCGCCTTGCGGCCTACGGCGGCGTCTATCTGCTGCACGGCACGAATGCCGATTTTGGCATCGGAATGCGCGTAAGCTCCGGCTGTATCCGCCTGCGCGATGACGACATCAAAACCCTGTTTAACCTCGTTACCCCAGGGACGAAAGTCAATATTATCAACACGCCAGTAAAAGTCTCCGTGGAGCCTGACGGCAGACGTCTGGTGGAAATCCATCAGCCGCTGTCCAAACACTTAAATGACGATCCGCAGACGCTGCCAATAGTCCTGAATAGCGAGATGTCGGCGTTTAAGCAGGCCGCGCAGACCGATCAGACGGTGATGGATCGTGCGATGGTGCTGCGTTCGGGTATGCCGATTGACGTTACCCGTCATCACAATGCTGGCGAACAGTCATTGTAAGTGCTTAGACAGAAATAAAAAAACCGCCCCGGGGGGCGGTTTTTTTATGGGATAACAAACGGGGTAAAACGATAGTGCGACGCTTCGCGGTTTCATAAAGGGGTGAAAACCGCGTCACGTAAGTGGCATAACAGGGAACAACTTACTGCTCGCGGCCTGATAAAGGGGTCAGGGGTCGCGTTTTGTCAGTGGCATGACAGGGGTAAAACGAAACTTATTTGTAGATAACCGCAGTGCCATGCAGGGTGTTTGGACCCGTTACTGAGGTGATACGGAAAGAGGTGGCGCCCATTTCTTCCGCTTTCTGCGCCAGCTGGTCTTCCAGCGAGCCCAGGTTTGTCCCGGCGGAGGCAGAAACGGTACCGATTTTGTGTTGGCCGGCAGGTGTGGACTGCACTTCAACAGCCGCGAAGCTGGCGAAAGAAAGAGAGCTCAGCACGGCGGCAAGCGTCAGCGTTTTGATGTTTTTCATGATTATTATACCTATGCAGATGATTTTTTTAGTAGGGTCGCAAGAATTAACTTAACGATCGATAGGTAAATAATAATGTGACCTATATCACACGTCAATGAATTTTTATAACGATCGTTTATTTATTTATAAACAACTTAAAATTCATACATATATGAATTATTTATTTTTGCGGGTTCAGCGCTGGAAGGTTGTAAGGTTTATTTTTATAATGCCTCTTCAACAAACCAACATAGGTACAGCGGCATCATGACAACTGACGTTCAAAGTTGCACAAAAAAAAGCCGTGGCCGACCCAAAGTGTTCGACAAGGAAGCGGCGCTGGATAAGGCTATGGCACTTTTCTGGCAGCACGGCTACGAGGCAACTTCTCTTGCCGATCTGGTGGAGGCGACCGGGGCAAAAGCACCGACGCTGTACGCTGAGTTCGTCAACAAGGAAGGGTTATTTCGCGCGGTTCTGGATCGCTATATTTCACGTTTTGCCGCCAGACACGAAGCGCTGTTGTTTGCCGAAGAAAAATCAGTTGATCAGGCGCTGCGAGACTATTTCACCGCCATTGCCACCTGCTTTACCAGTAAAGACACGCCGGCAGGCTGTTTTATGATCAATACGTCCGCGGCGCTGGCGGCATCATCTACCGCGATCGCCAATACCATTAAGTCGCGGCACGCGATGCAGGAACAAACGCTGACCCAGTTCCTCCAGCAGCGGCAGCTGCGCGGCGAACTGCCGCAAAACGGCGATGTGCGACAGCTGGCGCAGTTCTTAAACTGCGTGTTGCAAGGGATGTCCATCAGCGCACGCGAAGGGGCTGATTTCACCAGGCTGATGCAAATCGCCGATACCACCCTGCGGCTGTGGCCGCAAATCCTCCAGCACTAATCTGCGCTTCCCCGGTGACAATCGCCACCGGGTTTTCCCCTGTCTTTCCTGATTAACCCCAGTTTTACTCATGTTTTCACACTGTTACGTATCAATTTTGTTGTAAATGATATTGATAACAATAATCACTACGTGCAAAATCCGCTTTTAAGTTTTTCTGCTTATTTCCATCTGTAACAACCGATGCGCCCGCATCGAACACTAAAAACAACATGACTGCAGTTAACTCATAAAAGGAATGCGTATGAACAAGCGTCTCTGGGTGCTTAACCCACTGCTGCTGGCCACCGCCCTGCCCGCCTTTGCCGCGCAGGCGGAAGAAGAAAACATTATCGTTAGCGCCAACCGAACTCACCGCACCGTCGCCGAAATGGCGCAAACCACGTGGGTTATCGAAGGTCAGGAGATAGAACAACAGGTTCAGGGAGGAAAGGAGTTCAAAGACGTCCTGGCCCAGTTGATTCCCGGAATTGATGTCAGCAGCCAGGGACGAACCAACTACGGAATGAACATGCGTGGACGGGCCATCGTGGTGCTGATCGACGGCGTTCGCCTCAACTCTTCCCGTACCGACAGCCGTCAGCTCGACGCTATCGACCCGTTCAACATTGAGCATATTGAAGTCATCTCCGGCGCCACTTCGCTGTATGGCGGCGGCAGTACCGGCGGCCTGATCAATATCGTGACCAAAAAAGGGCAGCAGGAACGCCAGGTGGATCTGGAATTAGGCGGCAAAAGCGGATTTGCCAACAGCAACGATCACGACGAACGCGTGGCGGCGGCGGTCAGCGGCGGCACCGACCATGCTTCCGGACGGTTATCGGTGGCTTATCAGCGCTTTGGCGGCTGGTATGATGGCAATAACGATGCGCTGGTCCTCGATAATACGCAGACCGGCCTGCAGCACTCGGATCGCCTCGATGTCATGGGCACCGGCACCATCAACATCGACGATAACCGTCAGCTGCAGCTGGTGACGCAATACTATAAAAGCCAGGGCGATGATTACGGCCTGTATCTCGGCAAAAACATGTCGGCCGTCACCGGTGAGGGCAAAGCCTATACCACCGACGGGCTTAATTCCGACCGCGTTCCTGGTACCGAACGGCATCTGATTAGCCTGCAATACTCCGATGCCGATTTCTATGGCCAGAATCTGGTCAGCCAGATCTATTATCGCGACGAGTCGCTGACCTTTTACCCCTTCCCGACGCTCACCAAAGGTCAGGTCAGCAGCTTCTCCTCATCTAAACAGGATACCGATCAGTACGGTGCGAAGATTACCCTCAACAGCCAACCGCTTGACGGCTGGGATCTGACCTGGGGGCTGGATGCCGATCATGAGACCTTTAATGCCAACCAGATGTTCTTCGATCTGAACACTTCGATGGCGTCAGGCGGCCTGCACAACGAGTCTATCTACACGACAGGACGCTACCCGGGCTATAGCATTACAAACCTGGCGCCGTTCCTGCAAAGTAGTTATGACCTGAATGATATTTTCACCCTGAGCGGCGGCGTGCGCTATCAATGGACGGAAAACCGGGTTGATGATTTTGTCGGCTACGCCCAGCAGCAGGATGTCGCCAGCGGCAAAGTGAACTCGGCCGATGCCATCCCGGGCGGTAAAACGGATTATGATAACTTCCTGTTTAACGCCGGTATTGTCGCCCACCTCACCGACCGCCAGCAGACCTGGTTTAACTTCTCGCAGGGCGTCGAGCTGCCGGACCCGGGTAAATACTATGGTATCGGCAAATACGGCGCGGCGGTCAACGGCAACTATCCCCTGCTGTCGAGCGTCAACGTGGGTGATTCGCCGCTGCAGGGGATCAAAGTCAACTCCTACGAACTGGGCTGGCGTTACACCGGCGATAACCTGCGCACGCAGCTGGCGGCATACTACTCCACCTCGGACAAAACCATTGTCGTTAACCGCACCGATATGACGATCGACGTCCAGTCCGACAAGCGGCGTATTTACGGCGTGGAAGGGGCCGTCGATTACTTCTTCCCGGATAGCGACTGGAGCACAGGTGCGAACTTCAACGTGCTGAAATCTCAGGTGAAGAGTGACGGTAGCTGGCAGAAATGGGATGTGACTCTCGCTTCGCCATCTAAAGCCACCGCCTGGGTCGGCTGGGCGCCGGATCCGTGGTCGCTGCGCGTGCAAACCCAGCAGGTATTCGACCTGAGCGATGCCAGCGGTAATAAGCTCGACGGCTATAATACCGTAGACTTTATCGGCAGCTATGCGCTCCCGGTGGGCAAACTGACCTTCAGCATCGAGAACCTGCTGAACGAAGACTATGTCACCATCTGGGGACAGCGCGCCCCGCTGCTCTATAGCCCGACCTACGGCAGCAGTTCACTGTATGAATACAAAGGTCGCGGCCGTACCTTTGGCCTGAACTACGCCGTCAGCTTCTGATAAAAAAAGCCCCTCAGCCTGAGTGCAGGAGGGGCAAATAACAGTCACGTCTTTTTTACGCTTTGTTGTTGAGGACCAGCTGGCCGTTACTGTCCAGCGGAATCTGCGTCCCGGGATCGTGTTCCATGCGGATTTTTCCCTGCTGTTCGCCAATTTTGTAGGTCACATCGTAGCCCAGCATTTTATCCGACTTGTCATACACCGTTTTACAGCGCTGCTGCGTGGTGGTGTAGGTATCCCCTTCCTGCATCGAACCCTGAATCTGGTTACCGGCGTAACCGCCGCCCAGAGCGCCCACGACGGTCGCCACGCTGCGACCACGACCGCCGCCAAACTGATGGCCGATGACCCCGCCGGCAACGGCGCCAAGAACGGAGCCGGCGATGCGGTTTTCATCCTGCACCGGACGACGATGGGTCACGGTGACGTTACGGCATTCCTGACGCGGAGTTTTTACGGTCTCTTTTATCGGTGTACTGGACACCACTTGCGCATATTGCGGGCCACGATCTAAGACGTTAAGACCAGCGACAGCTGCAACACCCAGCGCGGCAGCCACGCCAATCCCTATACCCGCCAACATTGATTTATTCACGGGGTATCCTCCCTTGTTGCTGATAGAAACAATTTTGCTATCGACCCGGGGACCTTGCAAATGAGAAAGCGGATGAAAAATGCGGGGAAAAGCGGCAAACGGAGTGGATTCAGAGGAATCCGAGATGTTATGCGCGAAATGGCAGACAGAAATTCTGTCATTGAGCCGGCAAGGAGATTGCCGGCTCAATGTTCACCTTGTTACCATCCCAAACGGGCCTGGCGGCACAATCCGGGAACGAGGCAAACAGACTATCAGTGCAGCTTCAGACGGGGACGAATGATGCGGTTGATGCGCCCTACCAGCATCATCAGACCGGTCTTGCAGTAGCCGTGCAGCGCAATCTGGTGCATACGGTACAGAGAGATATACACGAAACGCGCAATACGTCCTTCGACCATCATGGAACCGCGCATCAGGTTGCCCATCAGGCTCCCCACGGTCGAGTAGTTGGAGAGCGAAACCAGCGAACCGTGATCTTTATAGACGTAGGGCTTCAGCGGCTTGTCTTTCATCTGCGCCAGAATATTATTCAATGCGCAGGTCGCCATCTGGTGAGCCGCCTGGGCGCGCGGTGGCACAAATCCACCTTCCGGACGCGCGCAGGATGCGCAGTCGCCGATCGCATAAATATCCGGGTCGAGCGTCGTTTGCAGCGTTGGCTGAACCACCAGTTGGTTAATACGGTTGGTTTCCAGACCGCCGATCTCTTTCATAAAGTCCGGCGCTTTGATCCCCGCCGCCCAGACCATCAGGTCGGCATTAATGAACTCGCCGTCTTTGGTGTGCAGACCGTTGGCATCGGCGCTGGTCACCATGGTTTTCGTCAGGACGCGTACACCAAGCTTTGTCAGTTCATTGTGAGCGGCGCTGGAAATACGTGGCGGCAGCGCAGGAAGAATGCGCTCACCCGCTTCAACCAGAGTCACGTTCAATGCCTCGTTAGTCAGCCCTTTGTAACCGTAGCTGTGCAGCTGTTTCACCGCGTTGTGCAGCTCAGCGGAGAGCTCAACGCCGGTAGCCCCGCCGCCCACGATCGCGATATTGACTTTGCCGTTGGCGCCGAGGTTAGCCGAGTATTTCAGGAACAGGTTCAGCATTTCCTGATGGAAACGGCGTGCCTGGTGCGGGTTATCAAGGAAAATACAGTTCTCTTTGACGCCCGGAGTATTAAAGTCGTTAGAGGTACTGCCCAGCGCCATCACCAGCGTGTCGTACGGCAGCTTACGCTCGGCGACCAGCAGCTCGCCCTTCTCGTCACGCAGCTCGGACAGCGTAATGGTTTTCGCTTCACGGTTAATATCCGCCACTGAACCCAGCTGGAACTGGAAACCGTGGTTGCGGGCGTGGGCCAGATAGCTCAGCGCATCGACGCCTTCATCGAGCGAACCGGTCGCCACTTCATGCAGCAACGGCTTCCACAGATGGCTATGATTACGATCCACCAGCGTGATTTTCGCTTTTTTGCTACGCCCCAGCTTTCTCCCCAGCTGAGTCGCCAGTTCCAGTCCACCGGCACCGCCACCTACGATTACGATTTTTTTCAATGGTGTAGTCACGAGACCCCCTAAAAATATTAACCAATTGTTAATTAAAAGTTATATAAATAGCTCTTATTTAACAACAAGTTACAGCAGTGAAACCATTCAGCGAAATTGAGAATACCATGAACGGGTCATTGGTCATACCAAAATTGATATGCATCAAGTTTTACCGCCTGTTTTTTAACCATGCCATCACTGGCGCCATAAAAAAAGCCCGCCGTATTCACATACGGCGGGCCGGAGTCCAGGAACGGTTCAGCCTAGCGTCTTAAAGGCTTTTATCCGCTGCAGATGGGGGGAGATGTTTTTGAATTTGTGGGTCTGCTCATTATCCCAGATGATTTCATAGTAGTGATGCAGCAGGTCAGCAGAACGCTGGCTGTCCAGCGCTTCGTCCTGGCGGGAGAGTATCACCAGACAACGATCGCGGTTTTTCTCGCGGAAGTTGTTGACGCACTTGGTCCCGATATCAGCATACTCTTCAGGCCTGTCGATCTTACCTTCCATGTTTTCTGCGGGAAACAGATTGGGGTTAAAAATGGCCTGACGCACATCGCAAAGGAAACCGATCCGTTCCGCCCAATAGCCGCCCAGACCGACGCCGCAAATCAGCGGCCGATCGTCAGTATTAAGCTGCAGCATTTTATCGACTTCTTTTAACAAGTGCTGCATATCATGTTTTGGGTGCCGCGTGCTGTAGCTTATCAGACGCACATCGGGATCGATAAACTGCAGCTGCAGCACTTTCTCATGGTTTCCGGGACTGTTTGAGTCAAAACCGTGTAAATAGATAATCATCGCATCCTCACCAGACTTCAGGTCAATTACGCAGACTTCGCCTCTTGCCAACGCGCGTGGAGCTGCTCCAGCTGCGCATTAACCGTCTTCCAACGGGCAGAATCCCTTAACTCCTGACGGGTAAATGAACCTTTATGATACAATTTCGTAACACGCTCTGCTTTGATCGGCGACAGGTTATCCAGCACGCTGACCGTACCCTTACGATTATTGCAGACCAGGATCATATCGCAACCTGCATCCAGCGATGCCTGCCCACGTTCGGCATAACTGCCCATGATCGCTGCCCCTTCCATCGACAGATCGTCAGAGAAAATGACCCCGTCGAAACCCAGCTCACCGCGCAGCACCGTCTTCAGCCAGTGCGCTGAACCACTGGCCGGGCGCGGATCCACATCGCTGTAGATAACGTGGGCAGGCATAATGGCATCGAGACGATTTTCCGCCACCAGGGTGCGGAAAACCGCCATATCCCGGGCCCGAATCTCAGCTTCAGCGCGCGGATCTCGCGGCGTCTCTTTATGCGAATCCGCGGTCACGGCACCGTGTCCCGGGAAGTGTTTCCCGGTGGTTTTCATCCCCGCCTCGTGCATACCGTCGATAAAGCGGCGGGCGATGGCCAGCGCTTTATCCGGATCGTCATGATAAGCGCGTTCACCGATCGCGGCACTGATGTGGCCGACATCAAGAACCGGCGCAAAGCTGATATCGATATCCATCGCGATCATCTCGCTGGCCATCAGCCAACCGGCCTGAGCCGCCAGCGCGCCGCCCTCTTCCATCCCCAGCAGCGCAGCAAAAGATTGCGCGGCCGGCAGTCGGGTAAACCCCTCGCGAAAGCGCTGTACGCGCCCGCCTTCCTGATCGACGGCCACCACCAGATGATTGCGCGAAGCCTCGCGGATCTGGCGCACCAGTTCCCGCAGTTGGGCCGGATCGTGATAGTTGCGGGTGAATAAAATCAGCCCGCCCACCAGCGGATGGGCGAGAATCTCACGCTCTTCCGCATCCAGTTCAAACCCTTCGACATCCAACATTACCGGACCCACACTGACCTCTCTTATCCTTTTCATTCTTTGTCTAACTGACACCATGTTTCATCTGCCAGCGTGATAAATTGCCGGTCGCCGGTCTGCTGCCAGCGGCGTTCATACCAGCCCGCCATCAGCAATATGACCCAAGGACGCCAGCGTTGTACCTGCCGCCACAGCAGCCGCTCATCAATACGCGCCAGCCGGGCATATGCGGTGACCAGCTGGCGATGCGCCGCCGGCGCAATCCACACCGCGGCCAGCTCCAGCGCAATGTCGCCATCGCCCGCATATTCCCAGTCGATCAACCGCAGCCCCGCTTTCGTATGGACAATATTGCCGGCATGCACATCCATATGTAACGGCGCCAGCCGCAGAGGACGAGGCTCGCCGCGCTGCAACAAACGTTTATGCCAACGCAGCCACAGCGGCGTACGCCGCGCAGGATCACAGGCCAGCCAGTAGCGTTCAAGCAGCGGCGCCAGCGCCACATACCAGCCCAGACGCGACTGCCGGTGCAGATGATACAATAACCCTGCCAGCTGCGGGCACTCCGGAAGCGTGCTTTTCATCTCGCCATCGCAATATTCCGCCACCAGCCAGCCCGGCGAATAAAAAAGCGGCGCGGGGACGACGGTCTTCGGCAGGCGAGACAGGGTGCGGTACTGGCGGAGGAAATCACGAGCGGGAGCGTCGGGGTCGTGCGGCTGGCGCAGGACCAGCCGCCGGACGCCGTCGCTGATAATACAGCTGCCGCCGCTCAGGCCATTCTGGCCCAGGCCGGCGACAGGTGAATAGCGGGGGAAAAAGCGCGACAACACCTCATCGCGCGTCAGTTTACTGTTGCTGAACGGCACCTTTACCTGACCAAATAATCTCGCCAGTCTGCACCAGCATCAGCTGCATTTTCAGCTCAGGTGAATTGACGTTGCCGGTCGCATTCGAGTACAGCACGTACTGAGCTCCCACGGTACGGGCAATCCCCATCGCTTTGCTGCGGCTGCCGAGACTATCCTGAGGGGATAAACCCAGCTGCTGTTTTGCCACTCCCAGCTGCTGGGCAGACACCAGCGTAAATTTGCCATTGCCGCTCAGGGCATTGCGCAACGCCGTCGTCGCCTCTCCGGCGTTCAGCGTGCCGTTGGTGCGGTTATTCACACTGTCGACCAGCAGAATACTGCCCGCATTGACGCCGCCCGCCTGCAGCATTTGCCCCACCATCGGCTGTACCGCCGCATTCCAGTCATAATGACGCACGCGCGGCGCTGGCTGTGCCGGCTGCTGCTCGTGTTCAATCGGCCCTGGCTGCTCCGGAATAGTCGGAACCGTAGGTACGGTTGGCACCGTCGGCTGCGGCTGCGCGGGCTGGGTTGGCTTCGGCTGCGCCTCCTCAACGGGAGCGGGCTCCTGACGTTGCCCCACGCACCCGGCAAGGAATATCGCCAGTGCCGTGATTAACGCGTAGCGACACATTTTAATCATTACAATTACCCCTTACAGATAAAGATACAGGCGGGCCTTATGTGCCCCCAAAATATTTGCGCTACCGTACAAGGTGACAGAAGAGTGCGCAGGCACCGTGATACTCCGGGCCGGCTCCAGCGGATGCATTTCCAGTCCTCTGGCGTCATACCAGAAGAAGCGGTAATGCACGGTGATCGGTTCCTGTCGTTCATTAAACAGTCTGGAGGTGGCGGTTGCCTGAATCTCTGAGGCCGTGACCTCTGGCGCATCGGCGCTGATGCCCGCCGCCAGCACGTTGGATTCCATCACCAGAGTCTGCTGTTCACCAACGGGGATTTCCGCATGGGAACCGCACCCGACCAGGAGCACAGCCGCCAGAAGCGGGCCGAAATGAGCTGCGCGCATCGATTAACCTTTGTGAGCCAGCATCGGGCCTAGCGGGCGACCGCCCAGCAGGTGCATGTGGATATGGTAGACTTCCTGGCCGCCGTGGCGGTTGCAATTGACAATCAGACGATAGCCATCATCAGCAAGACCTTCATCACGCGCAATTTTTGCCGCAACGGTCATCATGCGCCCCAGCGTCAGTTCATGTTCAGCGGTCACATCGTTGACGGTAGGAATCAGGATATTGGGGACAATCAGAATGTGGGTCGGCGCCTGCGGGGAAATATCGCGAAAAGCGGTCACCAGTTCATCCTGATAAACCATATCCGACGGGATCTCCCGGCGAATGATTTTGCTAAAAATCGTTTCTTCTGCCATGACTGATTCCTTATTAATTTTTATACCGTGCTCTGGCCTGCCTCTGCAGATAAACGCGGATGCACAGGATTCGCCTAAGAGTATGAGCGAGTTACTCCCTCTCTTTCAACCCGAATGCGCTTTTTCTTATGTCGCGACGGTGATAGCTGCTGATGGATTAATCATATTGCGGCTTCAGGCTTTGCGCCGGGCTCGCTTAAGGGCCTTTTTGGCACCACCGCGGGTATCAAAGGCTGATGCCCACATCTCTTTTATGCCTTAATACGTACCCCGGATTTCAGCCGGCAGATTGAGAACAATAAAAAAGGCAGCCATTCGGCTGCCTTAGTCTCCCCACATCACGACTTAGTTGCTGCGGATGTACTCATCCATTTCAGTTTTCAGGTTATCGGATTTGGTCCCGAAGATGGCCTGAACGCCTGAACCTGCAACAACCACACCGGCAGCGCCCAGTTTTTTCAGGCCAGCCTGATCAACTTTCGCTACGTCGGCCACGCTGACGCGCAGACGGGTGATGCATGCATCAAGGTTAGTGATGTTGTCTTTACCGCCGAACGCTGCAATCAGTGCCGGAGCCATTTCGCTGGTCGCACCGGCTTTGCTGTCTTCAGTCGTATCTTCACGACCCGGAGTTTTCAGGTCCAGTGCTTTAATCAGCACGCGGAAGATAACGTAGTAGACGATGGCATAGCAGATACCGACGATCGGGAACAGCCACAGTTTGCTGCTGTTACCAGACAGTACGATAAAGTCGATCAGACCGTGAGAGAACGACGTACCATCACGCATACCCAGCAGGATACAGATCGGGAAGGCCAGACCGGCAAGAATAGCGTGGATAACGTACAGAATCGGCGCAACGAACATGAAGGAGAACTCGATCGGCTCGGTGATACCGGTCAGGAACGAGGTCAACGCTGCGGAGATCATGATACCGCCCACTTTCGCGCGGTTTTCCGGCTTAGCGGAGTGCCAAATCGCGATAGCAGCAGCCGGCAGACCGTACATTTTGAACAGGAAGCCGCCGGACAGTTTACCCGCAGTCGGGTCGCCTGCCATATAACGAGGGATATCGCCGTGGAAGACCTGACCTGCCGCGTTGGTGTATTCGCCAATCTGCATCTGGAAAGGAACGTTCCAGATGTGGTGCAGACCAAACGGTACCAGGCAGCGTTCGATGAAGCCGTAGATACCGAACGCCACAACCGGGTTCTGGTATGCCGCCCACTGCGAGAAGGTCTGGATAGCAGTACCGATCGGTGGCCAGATGAAGGAGAGGATCACGCCGGTGAAAATAGCGGCGAGACCGGAGATAATCGGAACAAAACGCTTGCCCGCAAAGAAGCCCAGATATTCAGGCAGCTTGATGCGGTAGAAGCGGTTGAACATGTACGCTGCAATCGCACCAGAGATAATACCGCCGAGTACGCCGGTATCAGCCAGGTGTTTGGCCGCAATTTCTTCAGCAGGTAAATGCAGAACCAGCGGTGCAACGACCGCCATGGTTTTCACCATGATGCCGTAAGCAACAACGGAAGCCAGCGCAGATACGCCGTCGTTATTGGTGAAGCCAAGCGCCACACCGATAGCGAAGATCAATGGCATATTGGCAAAGACTGAACCGCCTGCTTCTGCCATAACGTGGGAAACAACGGCTGGCAGCCAGCTGAAGTTAGCGGAACCGACGCCCAGCAGGATACCTGCGATAGGCAGCACGGAGACCGGCAGCATCAGCGATTTACCGACCTTCTGCAGGTTAGCAAATGCATTCTTAAACATAATTGAGAGTGCTCCTGAGTATTTGGTGCTTTTTACGTTTTCACGCATTGGCACGGGGGGAGAACCGTGCCGTGGACAGGACATCTAAGCGCCCTTTATTTATTACACAGAGTAAAATAATTGACGGAATCATTGTTTGACGGCTATCACGTTTCAATCAGTCAGCGTTGAAAAATTTACACCAACTTACATAATCCGTTTCTGGATGTTGCAAAAAACCCTTCACCGCCCATTTTGTGGCGGTGAACTTTACTCGCTTTACCTATTAATTACGAGCCTTAAAATAATAGAAAGATCGGCAGGTTACAGTCTGGCGGGGTCAATGTGGAACAGGCTGGCGAAATTTTGCGTGGTCTGTTGCGCCAGCTGCTCAAGCGAAACCCCCTTCAGTACCGCCATGTATTCCGCAACATCGCGTACCATTGCCGGCTGGTTCTCTTTGCCGCGATGCGGGACCGGTGCCAGGTACGGCGAGTCGGTTTCCACCAGCAGGCGGTCGAGCGGAACATAGCGCGCGGCATCGCGCAGCTGCTCGGCATTACGGAAAGTGACGATCCCGGAAAACGAGATATAGAAACCCATATCCAGCAATTTACCTGCCGTCTCCCTGTCCTCAGTGAAACAGTGTAGTACGCCACCGCAATCCGTCACTTTTTCTTCCTGCAAAATGGCCAGCGTGTCGGCGCGCGCATCGCGGGTATGCACGATAACCGGCTTGTTTAACTCGCGGCCAATGCGGATATGATCGCGGAAGGAAGCCTGCTGGCGGGGTTTGGTTTCCGGCGTGTAAAAATAGTCCAGCCCGGTCTCCCCCATTGCGACAACCCCCTCTTCCGCCGCCAGCTTACGCAGCTCGTCAACATCGTACTCTTCATCCTGATTGAGCGGATGTACGCCGCAGGAGAAAACCACATTGTCGCGCGGTCCGACAAGCTCACGCATTCCACGGTATCCCGGCAGCGTCGTGGCCACCGCGAGGAAAAACTTCACGTCACGGGCCGCGGCTTTTGCCAGCACATCGTCCACGTCTTTGTGCAGCGTTTGATAATCCAGACCATCCAGATGGCAGTGGGAGTCGACTAAAAACATAATGTCTCGCTCAGAGGTGGGATACGGGAAGTACCGTCCCAGGTTGCAGGTAATGTTCCCAGCGCAGAAGGCGCTCGGTTAGCAGCAGTTCGCGGTTGACGCCAACCACGTTCAACAGCTGGTCGCGGCAGGCGCTGACGTCGCGGGCGATCGCCTGCAAACGGGCGGCAGGCAGGGCCTGCGCCAGCTGATTGACCAGCGTCCAGGCATCAGGGTTACTCACCAGCGTGATGCCCTGTTGCCGTTTTTGTGCATCCAGCAGCAGCGATGCCAGCCAGTGCAAACGAACCGCGGCCTGTTCGTGATTCAAAATCGGCAGCAGCGCCAGCCAGTCGCCGCTGCTTAAGACGCCAGCCAGCGTCTGGGTAAGCTGCTGCCGGGAAGCCCAGTGACTCTCCTGCAGCAGATCCAACGCCGCTGCTGGCGCATTCGCGCTCAGGCGCAGCGCAGAGAGCAGCGTCTCCTGAGGCATTGTCACCTCGCGCTCCAGCCACGCCAGCCCGTAGGACTCTGACGGCGGCGCGAGGTGATGGAGGCGACAGCGGCTGCGCAGCGTAGCCAGCAACCGCGCGGGTTCCTGACAGGCGAGGAAAAACCAGGTATTTTCCGGCGGCTCTTCCAGCGTTTTTAACAGGGCATTTGCCGCCGCATCCGTTAACAAAGCAGCATCGCCTGCCCACACCACTTTGGCGCCGCCAAGACGGGAACGCTCATAAAGCTTTTCGTTAACGTCACGCACAGCGTCAATACCGAGGGCGCTTTTGCCTTTTTCCGGCGCCAGGGTGTAGTAATCGGGGTGCGTACCAGCCTGCATCAACTGGCAGCTATGGCACTGCCCGCAGCTTTTATTTCCTTCCGGCTGTCGGCACATGAGATAACGGCACAGCGCGTAGATCAGCGCCTCCCCTCCCATGCCAGGCAATGCCTGAAGCAGTAACGCATGGTGACCCCGTCCAGCCTGATAGCCGGCGACTAATTGTTCAAATGACGGGCGTAACCACGGGTACCATTTCATGCGCTTTGCTCCGCGACCCACCGGCGGATAACCGCCTTGATATCACTTGCGACGGCTTCCAGCGACTGCGTCGCATCAATGGTGTGAATAGTCGGATCCTGTGCCGCCAGCTCAAGGTAGCGCGCCCGGGTACGATTGAAGAAAGCCAGCGATTCTTGTTCAATGCGATCGAGTTCACCGCGCGCGCGCGCGCGCTTCAACCCCACCTCCGGCGTCACATCCAGATACAGCGTCAGGTGCGGGCGAAAATTACCCAGTACCGCATCACGCAGCGTAGCCAGCATCGTCTGGTCGATACCGCGACCGCCGCCCTGATAGGCCTGGGTCGACAGGTCGTGGCGATCGCCGATGACCCATTGACCGCGAGCCAGAGCAGGTTTGATCACCGTCTCGACCAGCTGAACGCGGGCGGCGTAAAACATCAGCACTTCGGCTTTGTCATTAATGACTTCATCGCCGGTGGACTGGATATCCAGCACCAGGCTGCGCAGCTTCTCGGCCAGAATAGTGCCGCCCGGCTCGCGGGTAAACACCAGATCGCTGATACCTGATTCCTGCAGCGCCTCCACCACCAGATTGCGCGCGGTGGTCTTCCCTGCGCCTTCCAGGCCTTCGATAACGATATAGTTACTGCGCATTTTTTTCCTTAAGTACTTTCAGATAATCCTGCACCGAGCGGTTGTGGCTGGCCAGATTGGTGTTAAACGTATGCCCACCCTTACCATCGGCAACAAAATAGAGATAGGGCGTTTTCGCCGGGTGCGCCGCGGCGTTCAGAGAGGCTTCTCCCGGTGCGGCGATGGGCCCCGGCGGCATACCGCCGATCACGTAGGTATTGTACGCCGTCGGCGTCTCCAGATCTTTGCGCGTCAGCTTGCCAGTATAACTCTCCCCCATACCGTAGATAACGGTCGGGTCGGTTTGCAGACGCATGCCAGTCCGCAGGCGATTGATAAATACCGACGCCACGCGGTCGCGTTCTTCGGCAACCGCCGTCTCTTTTTCAATAATGGACGCCATGGTCAGCAGCTGGTTCTGATCTTTGTACGGCAGATTATCCATCCGCCCTTCCCAGGCTTTTTCGACCTGCGCGACCATCTTCTGATGCGCGCGCTTGAGGATCGCCACATCGCTGGTATGGGCGGTATACATCCAGGTATCCGGCCAGAACCAGCCTTCAACCCAATCCGCATGCTCGAGGTTAAGCGCCTGAGCGACGGTTTCGTAGCGGTCATCTGCCAGCGTATGTTTGATATACGGCGCATCGCGCAGCTGACGCAGGTAGTCGCTCACCCGCATCCCCTCCACAAAGCGCAGCGGGAACTGGGCCTCTTTGCCGCTGCCCAGCAGTTGCAGCATTTCCCGCACCGTCATGTCCGGCGTAAAGCGGTAGGTACCGGCTTTAAAGTGGGATAATTCAGGCTCAAGACGCAGCAGCCACTGGAATACGCGCGGCCGATTGATCACCTTATCGACATACAGCTGCTCACCCAGCGCCATGCGCCCGGTACCGGCCTCTAAGGTGAAGATCGTCTCTTCTTTAATCAGCAGCTTGCTCTGTGCAAGCTGACGAACTTTCCAGATGCCCGCGCCTGCAGCAATGCCCAGCACTACCAACAACAGCAGGATAAAACGTAACATTTTCTTCATGACTAACCAGACAGCTCACACAGTGGGGCTAAAAAATGATAAAGCTCTCGCGAGGACCAGCATGTCTCGTCCCAGCGGCGAACCGGTACCAGCGGCATCAGCGCATTGCATATCAGCACTTCATCGGCATCACGCAACGCCTCCGCACCCGCAGTGACTTCGACAACGCGAAACGGCGATTGTGCCAGTTGCGCGATGCAATGCTGGCGCATAATGCCATTGACCCCGGCATGATCGAGACGTGGCGTAAACACATCCATCCCCTTGCGCCAGAACAGATTCGCGGCACAGCATTCCGTAAGCCACCCGTCGCTGTCAAGAACCAGCGCCTCATCGGCGTCCGTCTGCTCAAGATGAGACCGGATCAACACCTGTTCCAGGCGGTTTAGGTGCTTCAGCCCGGCCAGCGCCGGATTACGTCCCAGCCGAACCGGGCTTAGCGTCAGCGCAACGCCGGTTTCTTGCCAGCGCGCATAATGCGCCGGATAAGCCGAAACGCTGAGGATACGTGTGGGAGCCTGACAGCTCGCGCCGCTGTAGCCGCGTCCGCCTGCACCGCGCGTCAGAATGACTTTAAGCACGCCGTCATCATGCGCCAGCGCCAGGTGCCGCATTTCCTCTTCCAGCGTTTGCCAGCGGGTGTAGGGAATCATCAGTTTTTCGCAGGCCTGCTGCAAACGGCGAAGGTGGGCTGGCAACATCTGTACTTTACGTCCCGCAATGCGTGCGGTGGTAAAGCACCCATCCCCAAACTGAATGGCCCGGTCATTAGCGGCCAGGGTGTCCCGTTCAATGCCATTAATCAAGAACATAGCGGCTCCTTATCGGTGGCCTGTCAGTGTCTCAGGATGAATTACGCAGGACAAGCAGAGAAAGCTGAAGAAAAAAGAAGGCCCGCATTTGATGCAGGCCTGAGTCAGGATTTAGCGGCAAGCGCGACGGGCTTAGATCTTTTTAAAGATCAGTGAACCGTTGGTGCCACCAAAGCCGAAGGAGTTACACAGCGCGTACTCCATACCGGAAACCTGACGCGCTTCGTGTGGAACGAAGTCCAGGTCACAACCCTCATCCGGATTATCCAGGTTGATGGTCGGCGGAACCACGCCATCGCGCAGCGCCAGGATGGAGTAGATCGATTCTACTGCTCCGGCAGCGCCCAGCAGGTGCCCGGTCATTGATTTGGTTGAGCTGACCATCACGCGGCTTGCGGCGTCACCGAAGACAGATTTAACCGCCTGCGCTTCTGCTTTATCGCCCGCCGGCGTCGAGGTGCCATGCGCGTTAACGTAAGCAATCTGGCCCGGTTCAATCCCTGCATCGCGGATGGCATTCACCATCGCCAGGGCCGCGCCGGCGCCATTCTCCGGAGGAGACGTCATATGGTAAGCATCGCTGCTCATACCAAAGCCGACGATTTCCGCGTAGATTTTCGCGCCGCGTTTTTTGGCGTGCTCGTACTCTTCCAGCACCACCATACCTGCACCGTCGCCCAGCACAAAACCGTCGCGATCTTTATCCCACGGACGGCTTGCCGCCTGCGGATTGTCGTTGCGGGTTGAGAGCGCACGCGCGGCGCCAAAGCCACCCACGCCAAGCGGGGTACTGGCTTTTTCCGCACCGCCGGCCACCATTGCATCAGCATCGCCATACGCAATCATACGCGCAGCCTGACCAATATTGTGTACGCCAGAGGTACAAGCGGTCGCGATAGAAATACTCGGCCCACGCAGACCAAACATGATGGTCAAATGCCCGGCCACCATGTTAACAATTGTAGACGGTACAAAGAACGGGCTGATCTTCCGAGGTCCGCCGTTGGTTAACGAACTGTGGTTTTCCTCGATCAGGCCAAGACCGCCAATACCGGAACCAATAGCGGCGCCGATGCGGGTTGCGTTCTCTTCCGTTACTTCAAGACCAGAATCCTGCATGGCCTGAACGCCAGCGACAATTCCATATTGAATGAAGGCATCCATCTTGCGCTGTTCTTTGCGCGAGATAATGTCATCACAGTTAAAATCCTTTACTAAGCCAGCAAATTTTGTTGCATAGGCGCTAGTATCGAAATGGTCGATCAGGCTGATGCCACTCTGACCGGCAAGGAGAGCTTTCCAGGTAGACTCTACGGTATTGCCGACAGGAGACAACATGCCCAGTCCGGTCACAACTACACGACGCTTAGACACGGTTGTCCTCCAGGGAGGGAAAATAGATTCTTGTGGGACAAAAAAAGATAAAACTCAGGCGGTCGAATGACCGCCTGGAGATGTTCACTTACGCCTGGTGACCGTTGATGTAATCAATGGCAGCCTGAACAGTGGTGATTTTCTCAGCTTCTTCGTCCGGAATCTCAGTATCAAACTCTTCTTCCAGAGCCATTACCAGCTCAACGGTGTCAAGAGAATCAGCGCCCAGGTCTTCAACGAAGGAAGCATTGTTGGTAACTTCTTCCTGCTTAACGCCCAGCTGTTCGCCGATAATTTTCTTAACGCGTTCTTCGATAGTGCTCATACTCTTAAATTTCCTATCAAAACTCGCTTTCGCGATGGTTTTCGTAGTGTATAAAATGTTGAAAAATTTGCAACTAAATCCCGGCAGGTCTTACCACGATTTTACGCTATTTTGCGGGTGTTTGCCCTCAGAACGCAAATCATTTTGCACAAAACCGCATTCGGGATCGCACAGACTGCGCGGTTCCTGAGCGTTTTGTGCAAATCTCGGTCAGACCATATACATTCCGCCGTTGACGTGCAGGGTTTCACCAGAGATGTAACCTGCTTCGTCAGAAGCTAAGAACGCAACCGCACTGGCGATTTCTTTTGCATCGCCGAGGCGACCCGCAGGAACTTGCGCCAGAATACCCGCACGCTGATCTTCAGACAGCGCACGCGTCATGTCCGTTTCAATAAAGCCCGGAGCAACAACGTTAACAGTAATACCGCGGGACGCGACTTCACGTGCCAGCGATTTACTAAAACCAATCAGACCCGCTTTCGCCGCAGCGTAGTTGGCCTGACCAGCATTTCCCATGGTACCGACCACAGAACCGATAGTAATAATGCGGCCGTGACGCTTTTTCATCATAGCGCGCATTACTGCTTTTGACAGACGGAAAACTGATGACAGGTTGGTTTCGATAATATCGTTCCACTCATCATCTTTCATTCGCATTAACAGGTTATCACGAGTAATACCGGCATTATTAACCAGGATATCAACTTCACCAAACTCTGCGCGAATATTTCCCAGAACAGATTCGATAGATGCCGGATCGGTCACATTCAACAGCATACCTTTGCCATTAGCACCGAGGTAATCGCTGATCGCCTGCGCACCGCTCTCGCTGGTGGCCGTGCCGATCACTTTCGCGCCACGGGCGACAAGCGTTTCTGCGATTGCGCGGCCAATGCCGCGACTTGCACCGGTAACCAGCGCGATTTTTCCTTCAAAACTCATGGTATTCCTCTTTTATTGCTCAAGCGCCGCAGACATCGCTGCTGGCTCGTTAAGCGCGGAAGCGGTCAGGGTGTCAACAATACGTTTGGTCAGACCGGTGAGGACTTTACCCGGTCCCACTTCATACAGGTGTTCTACGCCCTGGGATGCCATAAACTCAACGGTTTTGGTCCACTGAACCGGGCTGTACAGCTGGCGAATCAGCGCATCGCGAATCGCGTCTGGCGCCGTTTCACACTGCACATCAACGTTGTTCACCACCGAAATAACCGGTGCGTTAAAGGTGATGTTTTGCAGTTCGACAGCCAGTTTTTCCGCCGCAGGCTTCATCAGCGCGCAGTGGGACGGGACGCTCACCGGCAGCGGCAGCGCACGTTTAGCACCGGCAGCTTTACAGGCAGCACCGGCACGCTCAACGGCTTCTTTGTTGCCGGCAATGACCACCTGGCCCGGAGAGTTAAAGTTGACCGGAGCCACGACCTGCCCTTCGGCGGACTCTTCGCAGGCTTTCGCAATAGACGCATCGTCAAGACCGATAATCGCTGACATCGCGCCGGTCCCTTCCGGGACCGCTTCCTGCATAAATTTGCCGCGCATTTCGACCAGACGCACCGCGTCGGCAAAATCAATCACGCCGGCACAAACCAGCGCGGAATACTCACCCAGGCTATGACCCGCCAGCAGAGCCGGGGTCTTACCGCCCTGCTGCTGCCAGACGCGATACAGCGCCACGGAAGCAGTCAGCAGCGCAGGCTGGGTTTGCCAGGTTTTGTTCAGCTCTTCCGCCGGGCCCTGCTGAGCAAGCGCCCACAGATCGTAACCCAACGCCGCAGAGGCTTCACGGAAAGTTTCTTCGATAACCGGATACGCCGCTGCCATGTCAGACAACATGCCGACCGTCTGAGAACCTTGTCCCGGGAACACAAAAGCAAATTGCGTCATGTCTAAATCCTTATCCTAAAAACGAACCAGCGCGGAACCCCAGGTGAAACCGCCACCAAAGGCTTCCAGCAGAATCAGCTGACCACGCTGGATGCGGCCATCGCGCACCGCTTCATCCAGCGCACAGGGAACGGAAGCCGCGGAGGTATTGCCATGACGATCGAGCGTCACCACCACGTTATCCATCGACATCCCCAGTTTTCTTGCCGTCGCGCTGATGATGCGCAGGTTAGCCTGATGCGGTACCAGCCAGTCCAGCGCCGAGCGATCGAGATTGTTAGCCGCCAGCGTCTCATCGACAATATGCGCCAGTTCGGTCACGGCAACTTTAAACACTTCGTTGCCCGCCATCGTCAGATAGATCGGATTTTCCGGCTCAACGCGATCGGCGTTCGGCAGCGTTAACAGCTCGCCGTAGCGGCCATCCGCATGCAGGTGGGTGGAAATGATACCCGGCTCTTCAGAAGCGCCCAGTACGACGGCTCCCGCGCCATCACCAAAAATAATAATCGTCCCGCGATCGCCAGGATCGCAGGTACGCGCCAGAACGTCAGCGCCAATCACCAGCGCGTAGTCCACGGCTCCGTTTTTCACGTATTGATCGGCGATGCTCAGTGCGTAGGTAAACCCTGCGCACGCCGCCGCCACGTCAAAGGCCGGGCAGCCATTAATACCCAGCATAGACTGAATCTGACAAGCCGAACTTGGAAATGCGTGAGTACCCGAGGTGGTCGCAACAACGATCAGACCAATTTGCTCCGGTTTAACACCCGCCATATCCAGCGCATTTTTTGCCGCTTCAAAACCCAGCGTAGCAACGGTTTCATTCGGTGCAGCAATACGACGTTCACGGATACCCGTACGAGTAACAATCCACTCGTCGGACGTCTCTACCATTTTTTCCAGGTCGGCGTTAGTACGCACTTGCTCGGGCAGATAACTGCCGGTACCAATAATCTTCGTATACATGTACGCTCAGTCACTCTTGGGTAATATACCCGCCTTGTTCAAACCGCTGGGCGTCAGCCTTCTTCGTTCGTCCCGCTTTGCTGCCGGGAGTTCCCGTTTCTGTCGCCCGTGGGCAGTTCGAAACCTGCTGGGTATAAAGATTCCAGGCGAGCGGCGATCCGCTGAGGAATTTGCCGCTGCACCGCCTGCACTGCCTGCTCTATCGCCACGCTGAAGGCGCGCTGATTGGCAGCACCGTGACTCTTAATCACGGAACCGCGCAATCCTAACAGACAGGCGCCATTATACTGGTCGGGGTTGAGGTGACTGAATCGCCTTGCCAGGCTTTTTTGTAACCAACGCTTCAATAACAGCAGCCACCACGACCGTTTTTTGCCCTCACCCTGTGATTTCAGCAGCGAGAGGAACATTCTGACAACACCTTCCATAGTTTTTAATGTGACGTTGCCCGTGAATCCATCACAAACCAGCACATCGGTTTTGCCCGTCAATAGTTCGTTGGCTTCAAGATAGCCGATATAGTTCAGCGACGGCAGTGTCTTCAGCACCGCAGCGGCATCGCGGATACTGCTGAGGCCCTTCATCTCTTCTTCGCCGATGTTCAACAGCGCGACGCGGGGGTTCTCAATGCCGACCACTTCTTCGGCCAGTACGGCGCCCATGACCGCAAACTGCACCAGCATCGTACTATCGCAATCCACGTTGGCGCCTAAATCCAGCACCACCGTTTTGCCCTTTTGCTGATGCGGTAACACCGTCACCAGCGCCGGACGCTCAATCCCTTCAATGGGTTTGAGTAATAACTTGGCCAGTCCCATCAGCGCGCCGGTATTCCCCGCGCTGACGCAGGCTTCCGCCCGCCCTTCTTTTACTAACTCCAGCGCCACGCGCATTGAGCTTCCGCGGCTACTGCGGATCGCCTGAGCGGGCCGCGCATCACTAGCAATAACTGACTGCGCAGGGATCACCTGCAGACGCGAACGTTGTTCGAAATCAGCTTTGGCAAGTAATGGCGTGATGGTGTCGGGGTCGCCGACTAAAAGAAGTGTGAGTTGCGAATTAGAGTTCAGTGCCTGCAGTGCTGCAGGCACTGTCACGGATGGGCCAAAATCACCCCCCATGACATCTAACGCCAGGGTTAGACGTGTCAAGATATCGTCGCTGCCCGGTTCGGTTATTCCCCAGTCACCTGGGGAAATCCTCGCTAAGCTTCATCACGCTCATACTCTTTGTCTTTCACGCTGCAAGTATGTTGACTGTGCTTGTTCATCCCAGTCACATAGTTGTCTATGCTGCCGGCGATGTTCTCGCTTACGCCTCTTGCCGCGCGAAATCCATGGAGTCGTGCGTGATTACTTAGCGATAACCTTGCGACCGCGGTAGAAACCGTCGGCAGTGATGTGGTGACGCAGGTGTTTCTCACCAGAAGTTTTGTCTACAGACAGGCTGGTGACTGCGGTCAGAGCGTCATGGGAACGACGCATGCCACGTTTGGAACGGGTTGGTTTATTCTGTTGTACGGCCATGGACCTTACTCCTCAATTACTTATGCTTTAAGCTGGCTAATACGGCAAATGGATTTGGTTTTTGTGCCTCTTCAGGCAGTTCACCAAAGACCATGTCCGCGTCGGACACTTCACAGTGTTCAGAATCATGCACCGGAACTACAGGCAAGGAGAGAATGATTTCATCCTCAACCATCGCTTGCAGGTCGATTTCACCGAATTCGTTAACCTCAATCGGCTCATACGCTTCCGGCAGTGCTTCGGCCTGTTCGTCATTTCTGACGGGGCTAAAACAATACGTGGTGTGGACATGATGGGGGAACGGTTTCCCGCAACGCTGACATTCGAGGGTTACTGATACCTTTGCATCGCCGGTAATAACGGCAAGGCGCTGATTATCAATAGCGAACGACATGCTGCATTCCACATCGCTGTCCACGCTGACTACTGAATCGGCTACACGTTCAACCTGATCACGGGCATAGATACCTTCGTAATCGAGGCGTTTTTGAGCCGTGCGAACCGGATCGAGAGTCAGGGGTAATTTTACCTTTTGCATAGGGCGCGCATATTAACTTTGTAATGTCATAGAGTCAAAGAAAAAGGCAGCCTCAGGTTGCCTTTCGCCATTTATTCGCACACATTGCGGCCCATAGTTTAAAATGATGCTCTTAGAAGCGCTATATGTGGATGAAAAAATATGTCTGAACTTATCCTGGCGTCGACCTCGCCGTGGCGGCGAATGCTGCTGGAAAAACTGGCCATGCCGTTTGACTGCGCGGCGCCTGATGTGGATGAAACACCCCACCCCGGCGAATCTGCCCGTCAGCTGGTGGTCCGTCTGGCGCAGGCGAAGGCGCAGGCTCTTGCCGAACGCTATCCCCGGCACTTAATTATCGGATCCGATCAGGTTTGCGTCCTCGATGGCGAAATTACCGGCAAGCCGCACAGCGAAGAGAATGCGCGCCTGCAGTTAAGGAAAGCCAGCGGCACGATTGTGACCTTTTATACCGGACTGGCACTTTATCATTCCGCCAACGGCCATCTACAAACCGAGTGTGAACCCTTTGATGTCCATTTTCGCCATTTAAGCGACCAGGAAATAGACAATTATGTGCGCAAAGAGCGTCCGCTGCACTGCGCCGGGAGTTTTAAAAGTGAAGGTCTGGGCATTACCCTTTTCGAGCGACTGGAAGGACGTGACCCGAATGCGCTGGTGGGCCTGCCGCTGATCGCCCTGTGTCAGATGCTACGCCGGGAAGGCTGTAATCCGCTGTTGCGCTAGCCGTTTATTCTGCCGGGCCGGAACTGCCGTTCTGGCCTGCTGCTCTACCCGGTTTTTTTCCCGTCTCAGCCAGTCATCTCATTTCCCCTCTTAGCGACTGAAAATAACCGTGGACTCACTCACGCGCCTGGCCGCGGCTGTCTGTTCCCCTGCCAGCCTGATGTTACTCATCACCGTGGGGATGGGGCAGACTGCCGGCCTGTTTATCCATCCGCTGATGGGCGAAATAACACCACTATTGCCGAAGTCAGGATGGCGCTGGCGACAGGTCAGTGGTAGTGGGGAGCGAGCCAGCCGCCGTCTGGCCTGGCCCGGGGGTCTGGCGAACGGCAATCCTGATGGGGTGTGTGGTATGGGGATATCGCGCTGGCGCGGCGTGCTGCGGGTACATTTACCCATAAAGGAGAAAAACGTCGCGGTGAGTGCTGGCACAGCGACGCAGCAGATGACAACGGCGGACTCAGCGTCCGCCGGGACGATCATTTACTATTACGTAGCACCTGCAGGCAGCGCTTCAGCTGGTTATCCAGCGGCGCTTCGACACGCATCACTTCCCCGGTCCCCGGATGAGTAAATTTCAGCGCGGCAGCATGGAGGAACAACCGATTCAGGCCGGTGCCAGCCAGCTGTTTGTCAAACTCGCGGTCGCCATAACGGTCGTCAAAGGCAATGGGGTGGCCCGCATACTGCGTGTGAACGCGGATCTGGTGCGTACGCCCGGTCACCGGACTGCAGCGAACCAGCGTCGCGTGCGTATAGCGCTCTTCAACCTTAAAGCGCGTCTCCGACGGTTTTCCTTCCTGACTGACGCGAACGATACGTTCGCCGCTCTGCAGAATGTTTTTCAGCAGCGGTGCCTGCACCACTTTGGTGTGCGACTGCCACTGCCCGCGCACCAGCGCCAGATAATCCTTCTGCATCCCCTTTTCGCGCAGCTGTTCATGCAGCGAACGCAGCGCGGAACGCTTCTTCGCGACCAGCAGTACGCCGGAGGTATCGCGGTCAAGGCGGTGAACCAGTTCGAGGAAACGGGCTTCCGGACGCAGCGCGCGCAGGCCTTCAATGACGCCGAAACTCAGGCCGCTGCCGCCGTGCACCGCGGTACCGGAAGGTTTGTTCAGCACCAGAATATGGTCATCTTCATACAGAATCACGTCGGCCAGCGCCGACACTTTCTGCAGATGCGGGGAGACGGCTTCTTCTTCACGCTCGGCAACCCGAACAGGCGGAATGCGGATTTCGTCGCCGGCTTCCAGCTTGTATTCCGGCTTGACGCGTTTTTTATTCACCCGCACCTCGCCTTTACGCAGGATGCGATAAATCATGCTCTTCGGTACGCCCTTTAGCTGCGTACGCAAAAAGTTATCGATGCGTTGCCCCGCTTCATCGGCGGTAATGGCAACCATTTTTACGCTTGGAGTCTCAGTTTTCATGGTGCGCGATTCTAAATAGCCCGACGCATTAGCGCCACTCATTTTTATATGCTTATATTTATCATTATCCGGTTTTCATTGAATGCTTCATCGGCGTTTTGTTTGTTATTAGAACAATCTGTATGCGCTGGTGAAAAAACTGTGAGTAACCGGGTGATAAAAGGTAAAAGTCAACTTGCTATAACAAGGTTAGCAATGGAATAATGATGCCGTTTTCCGTGTTGAATCTTGTTAGAACAAGAAATTAGCGGAATGACCAATTTTGTCTGACCGATCATCCACGCAGCAATGGCGTAAGACGTATTGATCTTTCAGACAGTTAGCGGGCTGCGGGTTGCAGTCCTTACCGGTACAGGCCTCTATGGATTTCACGTCGCAGGAAGGCGTCGACTCCGGGTATTCCCGGGTGCTCTACTCAGTCCGCTGATTGAGATGAGCGGGTTAAGCCACTACATCTGTAACGTGAAAGACGACGAGATATACGCAAAATTATTCAGGATGCGCCAAGGCGGCGAAAGAGAGAATCTCCGGAACTGACATCATCAGTAAGTCAGCAACAGGGGTGAAACGAGCAAGCCGACGCAGAAGCAACCTGAAAAATGACGCGTATAAATGGAATCTTCTCTGGTGATACATCCCAGGCTGTTCCCCTGCTAATTGCGCTGTGTTTCCGTTTGAAATACAGGCGACCGACACTCTGCGCCTCTTAAGCGCGCGACAACCGTGAGGTTGGCGACGTGAAACAGACACGAGGCCATCGGTTTCCCCCGGCAAGGCAATACTCTGCCCGCAGCTTAGTCGTCAATGTAAGAATAATGAGTAAGTTACGATGAAAAGAATGTTAATCAACGCAACTCAGCAGGAAGAGTTGCGCGTCGCCCTTGTTGATGGGCAGCGCCTGTACGACCTGGATATCGAAAGCCCCGGGCACGAACAGAAAAAAGCGAACATCTACAAAGGCAAAATTACCCGTATTGAACCTAGCCTTGAAGCCGCGTTTGTTGATTACGGCGCCGAGCGTCATGGTTTCCTCCCCCTCAAAGAAATCGCCCGCGAATACTTCCCTGCTAACTACAATTCTCATGGTCGTCCGAATATTAAGGATGTTCTGCGTGAAGGTCAGGAAGTGATTGTTCAGATTGATAAAGAAGAACGTGGCAACAAAGGCGCCGCGCTCACCACCTTTATCAGCCTGGCGGGTAGCTATCTGGTACTGATGCCGAACAACCCGCGCGCGGGCGGTATTTCACGCCGCATTGAGGGTGACGATCGTACGGAACTAAAAGAAGCGCTGGCCAGCCTTGAGCTGCCGGACGGCATGGGGCTTATCGTGCGTACCGCGGGCGTCGGCAAATCTGCCGAAGCGCTGCAGTGGGACCTGAGCTTCCGTCTGAAACACTGGGAAGCAATCCAGAAAGCCGCTGAAAGCCGCCCGGCGCCGTTCCTGATCCATCAGGAAAGTAACGTCATCGTGCGTGCCTTCCGTGATTACCTGCGCCAGGACATCGGCGAAATCCTGATCGATAACCCGAAAGTGCTTGAGCTGGCTCGCCAGCACATCGCCGCACTGGGCCGCCCGGATTTCAGCAGCAAAATCAAACTGTACACCGGTGAAATCCCGCTGTTCAGCCATTATCAAATCGAATCGCAGATTGAGTCCGCCTTCCAGCGCGAAGTGCGCCTGCCTTCCGGCGGGTCAATCGTTATCGACAGCACCGAGGCGTTAACCGCTATCGATATCAACTCCGCTCGCGCCACCCGCGGCGGCGACATCGAAGAAACGGCATTCAACACCAACCTGGAAGCAGCCGATGAGATTGCTCGCCAGCTGCGTCTGCGTGACCTCGGCGGCCTGATTGTCATCGACTTCATCGACATGACGCCAGTACGCCACCAGCGCGCGGTGGAAAACCGCCTGCGCGAAGCGGTGCGTCAGGATCGTGCGCGTATCCAGATCAGTCATATCTCTCGCTTCGGCCTGCTCGAGATGTCGCGTCAGCGTCTGAGCCCGTCGCTGGGTGAATCCAGTCATCACGTCTGCCCACGCTGTAGCGGTACCGGCACCGTTCGTGATAACGAATCCCTGTCGCTCTCTATCCTGCGTCTGATTGAAGAAGAAGCGCTGAAAGAGAACACCCAGGAAGTTCACGCTATCGTGCCTGTGCCGATTGCGTCCTACCTGCTGAACGAAAAACGTGCTGCGGTGAGCGCCATCGAAACCCGCCAGGGCGACGTGCGCGTGATCATCGTCCCGAACGATCAGATGGAAACCCCGCACTACTCCGTGCTGCGCGTACGTAAAGGCGAAGAGACCTCTACCCTGAGCTATCTGCTGCCTAAACTGCACGAAGAAGAGATGGCGCTGCCTGCTGACGAAGAACCGGCCGAGCGTAAGCGCCCTGAGCAGCCGGCCCTGGCCACCTTCGTGATGCCGGACGTCCCGCCTGCGCCAGAGCAGGAAGTTCCTGTTGCCGCACCTGCCGCCGCAAAACCAGCGGTAGCCGCTGCTGCGCCAGCGCAGCCTGGTCTGCTCTCCCGCTTCTTTGGCGCCCTGAAAAACATCTTCTCCGGCGCAGAAGAGACGAAACCGGCAGAACCTCAGGTAGAGAAGAAAGCCGAAGAGAAACCGGAACGTCAGCAAGAACGTCGTAAACCGCGGACCAACAATCGCCGCGATCGCAACGATCGCCGTGATAACCGTGATAACCGCGACGGTCGTGATAACCGCGATAACCGTGCTGAAAATACCGAAGGCCGTGAACCTCGTGAATCCCGCGAGGAAAACCGCCGTAATCGTCGCGAGAAACAGCAGCAGAATGTCGAGCCGCGTGAATCTCGTCAGACGGTGACCGAGGATGCAGAAAAAGGCAAAGCGCGCGATGAGCAGCAGCCGCGTCGTGAGCGTAATCGTCGTCGTAATGACGAGAAGCGCCAGGCTCCGCAGGAAGCCAAAGCACAAACGCGCGAAGAGCCAGTAGTTCAGCAGGAAGTCGAGCAGGAAGAACGCGTTCAGACGATGTCCCGTCGTAAACCGCGTCAGTTATCCCAGAAAGTTCGCATCGAGTCTGCGGTAGCTGAAACGGCCGATCAGGTTGTTGAAACCGTGCCTGCGGTCCAGCCGGAAGCGGTCGCTCCGCGCACGGAACTGGCGAAAGTCGATCTGCCTGCCGTCGTTGAAAGCAACGGCGACCATGACGACAACAACGAGTCTCGCGAAGCCAACGGTATGCCGCGTCGCTCCCGTCGCTCGCCGCGTCATCTGCGCGTCAGCGGCCAGCGTCGTCGTCGTTACCGCGATGAGCGTTACCCGACCCAGTCGCCGATGCCGCTGACCGTAGCCTGTGCATCCCCGGAAATGGCGTCAGGTAAAGTGTGGATTCGTTACCCGGTTGTCCGTCCGCAGGATCAACAGCAGGAAGAACAGCAGGTTCAGGCGTCCGTTACTGAAACTGTCGCTCCTGTTGCTGTCGCTGAAGCCGCCATTGCAGAAGTGGTCGCCCCGGCGGTTGCCGAGGCGGTGCCTGCTGCCGCCGAACAACCTGTCGTAGCCGAAGCAACCGCCGCTGAAGCCGCGCAGACTGTTCAGCCGGAAGTCGCCCGCGAAACCGAGGTTGCGCCGCAGGATGCTATCGCCGCAGAAGCGCCGGTTGTTGAGGCAGAAAGCGGTGTTGCGCCGGTTGCTGCAGAACCGGAAACGGTAGCAGTAGAAACAGCAGCTGAAGCCGTTGTTGAGGAATCTGCCCCGGTTGTGGCACAAGCAGCTCCGGCACCGCAGGTCATTGAACCCGCGCCGGTGGTTGAAGCCGCTCCGGTGGTTGAACCTGCCCCAGTGGTTGAAGCCGCTCCGGTCCTGGAAACAGCGCCGGTCGTCGAATCAGCGCCTGCTCCGGTCGTGGTCGCCGCACCCGCGGCGGCGGTTATCGTGTCTCATCGCCACGCGACCGCCCCGATGACGCGTGCCCCGGCGCCGGCCTACGAGCCAGAAGCGCCGCGTCACAGCGACTGGGTTCGCCCGTCGTTTGCCTTTGACGGCAAAGGTGCGGCAGGCGGCCACAGCGCCACTCATCAGGCGACGGCGGAACCAACCCGTCCACAACCTGCCGAGTAAACGCGGTACGGCATCAAAAAAACCGGCCTCTGGCCGGTTTTTTTATTCCCCCTCCGGACGCTGCATCCCGGCAACCTGCGGCATCACTTCGCGCATCAGGTCGAGAAACTTTCGTAGCCGGGTCGGGTAATAACGCGCCCACGGATAGACCAGGTGGACCGGCAGCGAAGAGGCCCGCCACTGCGGAAATAGCTCAACCAACCGACCGGCGGCGATATCCTCCGTCACAGCCCAACTCGACACGATAGCAACCCCCAGCCCCGCCAGCGCCGTATTACGGGCCACATACACGCTATCGGTGCTCAGACAGGGCACAATACCAAACGATATCTCCCGGCTATCCTCCTGATGCTGCAACTCCACTTCATGTTGATAAAAGGTACTGATGGCCACCCACGGCAGCCGCGACAGATCCTCAGGCATCGCTAATGCCGGATAGCGTGACAACAGCTGTGGGGCAACCACCAGACTACGCGGAACTTCGGCCAGCAGCACCGACACCGTGGCCGGGTCAACTTCAGCGCCCACCCGAATCGCGCAATCGATATTGTCACTGAGAAAATCGACGGTTTTGTCATTGAGCATCCACTCCACCGCCAGCTGCGGATAGCGTTGCAGAAAACTGACCAGCGGCCCCAGCAGCTGCTGCTGACCAAAGGCATGAGGCGCACGCACGCGCAGTACCCCTACCGGCCGATCGTCAGCAATACTCATCTCGTCCTCCAGCGCCAGCCACGCATCCACCACCTGACGCGCGTGCTGATAACAGCGTTCACCATCATCGGTGAGCTTCATGGCATGCGTTGTACGCAGGATCAGTCGATTACCGAGCATGCTCTCCAGCGACTGCAGACGGCGGCTGACCGTCGCCTGAGTGGTATCCAGCTGCCGTGCCGCCGAAGAGAGTGAACCGGCCTCGACAATTCGAATAAAGGTCCGCATCAGTTCAATGCGGTCTATACGCTCCTGCCTCTTCATTATCACTTTCTCTATACGTTAAACGTATAACCGTTTTACCACCACGCTATCTACCGCGCCAGCGGCATTCGGGGAAGAATAGCGCCATCTCATCTACGAGGACTTCATCATGACCCCGACTCCACTATCCTCCCGCGAGGCAGGCTGGATTATTTTTATACTCGCTCTTGGCGCTGGTTTTAGCGTTGCCTCTATTTATTACGCCCAGCCCCTGCTCCCGCTGATGGGCGCCAACCTGCACCTGAGCGTTGAAGGGATGGGCCTCGTCCCGACCCTGACCCAGGCCGGCTACGCGCTGGGCATTCTGTTTCTGCTGCCGCTCGGCGATCGCCACGACCGGCGGACGTTGATTCTACTGAAAAGCGCGGCGCTGGCGGTCCTGCTGCTGCTGTGTAGCCTGACGGACCAGCTCACTTCACTGCTGGTGGTCAGCTTATTGATCGGGATGGCCGCGACGATGGCGCAGGATATTGTTCCGGCAGCAGCGATTCTGGCCCCGGCGGGTAAGCAGGGGAAAATGGTCGGGACGGTGATGACCGGTCTGCTGCTGGGAATTCTGCTCTCGCGGACCGTCAGCGGACTGGTCGGGGCGCTGTTCGGTTGGCGGGTGATGTATCAGGCGGCAGCTCTGAGTATCGCTCTCATCGGCCTGCTGATGTGGCGTATTCTGCCCCGCTTTGCGATTCACTCAACGCTAAGCTATCCGCAGCTGATGAAATCGATGGCGCACCTGTGGCAACGCTACCCTGCGCTGCGACGCGCGGCACTGGCCCAGGGCTTTTTATCCATCGCCTTCAGCGCCTTCTGGTCAACGCTAGCGGTGATGCTGCTCGCACATTATCAGATGGGTAGCGCCGTGGCCGGGGGATTCGGCATCGCCGGTGCGGCCGGGGCCCTTGCCGCCCCGCTGGCGGGTGGACTGGCCGATAAATATGGCGCGGGAAGGGTCACTCAGCTAGGGGCCGGACTGGTTACCCTTTCTTTCGCCCTGATGTTCCTGATGCCGCTACTGCCGCCACATGGTCAGCTGCTGCTGATCGGCCTTTCGGCGATCGGCTTCGATCTCGGTCTGCAGTCCAGCCTGGTCGCGCATCAGAATCTGGTTTACAGCCTCGAGCCGCAGGCTCGCGGTCGCCTGAACGCCCTGCTGTTCACCGGCGTGTTTATTGGTATGGCGCTCGGCTCAGTACTCGGCAGCCGACTATACGTGGTCGCCGGCTGGAACGGCGTCGTTGTCCTGGCCGTAGTTACCGGCGCGATTGCGCTCGTGATTCGTCTGCGGGAAAGCGCCCGTCTGGCATCCATAGCGCGCGCAGTGCGATAAAAAAACCCGCTCCGCAATGCGGAACGGGTCTCTTTCAATCCGGCGTATGGCGTCAGGCCGTACGTCGGGCAAACTCTTTAACCCGGAAGCCCAGCACCATTAAGGTGGCAAAATAGGCCACCACGCCCGCCGCCACCACCGCCATCAGGCGCAGCAGACGGAACGGCATCGAGCCCTGCGACCACTCCGGCATGATATACATCATGCCCAACAGCGCCGCCGACATCACCAGCACCGCAACCACCAGGCGCAGCAGGAAGGAGAACCATCCAGGCTGCGGAGTAAAGATCTTTTGCTTACGCAACTGCCAGTACAACAGACCGGCGTTAAGGCAGGCCGCCAGGCCGATAGACAGCGACAGCCCGGCATGCTTCAGCGGGCCAATAAAGATCAGGTTCATCACCTGGGTCATAATCAGCGTAACGATCGCGATTTTTACCGGCGTTTTAATGTCCTGCCGCGAATAAAAGCCCGGTGCCAGTACCTTAACGACAATCAGTCCCATCAGTCCGACGGAGTAAGCCACCAGCGCGCGCTGGGTCATCGCCGCATCAAACGCGCTGAATTTCCCATACTGGAACAGCGCAACGGTGAGCGGCTTCGCCAGGATCCCCAGCGCCACGGCGCTGGGCAACGCCAGCAGGAAACACAGACGCAGCCCCCAGTCCATCAGGCGACAGTACTCATCATGATTACCGCTGGCAAAGCTTTTTGACAGCGATGGCAGCAGAATAGTCCCCAGCGCCACGCCAAGGACCCCGGACGGAAACTCCATCAGGCGATCCGCGTAATACATCCACGACACCGAACCGGACACCAGGAACGAGGCAAAGATAGTGTTGATAATCAATGAAATCTGGCTAACAGAGACGCCGAGGATCGCCGGCCCCATCTGTTTGACCACCCGCATTGCGCCGGCATCTTTCAGGTTAATGCGCGGCAGAACCAGCATGCCAATCTTTTTCAGATGCGGCAGTTGATAGGCCAGCTGCAGCACGCCGCCGACGGTGACCGCCCACGCCATCGCCAGCATTGGTGGGTGGAAATAGGGCGCGGCAAACAGAGCAAAACCGATCATACTGACGTTGAGGAACGTCGGGGCGAAGGCGGGAACGGAAAAACGGTTCCAGGTGTTGAGAATCGCCCCGGCTAACGACGCCAGTGAAATCAGCAGAATATAAGGAAAGGTGATGCGCAGCAGCTGGGTGGTCAGGGTAAATTTATCCGGGCTGTCGGCAAAACCGGGCGCAGTGACGGTAATCACCCAGGGCGCCGCCAGCATTCCAAGAACGGTAACGACCGCCAGAACCAGCGTCAGCAGGCCAGAGACATAGGCCACAAACACGCGGGTCGCATCTTCGCCCTGCTTGCTTTTATATTCGGCAAGAATGGGTACAAATGCCTGAGAGAAGGCCCCTTCAGCGAAGATACGACGCAGCAAATTCGGTAATTTAAACGCGACGAAAAAGGCGTCCGTCGCCATCCCTGCGCCAAAAATTCGGGCGACGATAGCATCACGCGCAAACCCCAGAACGCGTGAAAACATGGTCATCGAACTGACTGCTGCCAGTGATTTTAAAAGGTTCATTAACGTGTTATTCCACAACCCTGAAGTAAAACGCCCGCGATTGCGGGCGCTGGAAAGTGGCGATAGTCTACCGGGTTCGTCATGAATTACTACTCCCAGATGTTACAACCAATTATTCACTCATTGCCTCGCGCCAGAGTTTTTCGACCACCCGTTGGGCCAACAGCGCCTGTTCACCCGCAGTTTCCGGAACCGTCTGATTTTGCACGCATTCGATGAAGTGGCGCGCGCAGCCGACAAACCCGCGTTGCTCCAGCGTGGTTTGCCAGCCCGGAACCGGGCGCATAATCACCCCCTGACCGCGCTCCTCCTGCCATTCGCGCATATCGCAGACGGCGTACAGTCCGCCGTCAGTTACGGCCTGCACCCACTCCCGCTGACTACCGGCACGCCGGTGCATACTGGTGGTGACCTCCAGTTGAGGCGTGCTGAAGTGGTGTTCGGCATAGAGCATTTCGCCCTGGGCCGTGGTTTGCAGCGAGCCGCCGCTCAGGCGCGCGGTACCGCCCGCCAGCCACAGCGCAGTATCCACCACATGCAGATAATCATCCAGCAACGTAAAACGCAGATCGTGACCGACGCTGTCGCTGCGATGTTTATCCATGCGCAGCGATGCGGCGCTGCCCATCTGCGTTTTGAGTTCACGATACAGCGGCGCAAAGCGACGGTTAAAACCGACCATCAGCGTGAGCTTGCGGCGCGCCGCCAGTTCGACCAGCGACTCTGCCTCATTCAGCTTGTCGGCCAGCGGTTTATCCACGCACACATGCACCCCGGCATTCAACAGGCGGCTGACCACCTCAAAATGCGAGGCCGTTGAAGTATGCACAAAGACCGCATCGCACTGCGCCGCCAGCTGCTCCAGCGAGTCGGCATAAGGAATGCGCCAGCCCTCGCAGATACGCAGCGCTTTCTCTTTGCCCGGCGACCAGGCCGCCTGCAGCGTCCAACCGTCTGCGGCACCCAGCACCGGCAGCCAGGCCTTTTGCGCAATGCCCCCTAACCCCACCACGCCAATGCGTAATTTCGCGGTCACGATTAATCTCCCAGGTGAGCCAGCAGCGAGGCCAGCCGTTCTTTCAGTTCCGCGACTTCGCCTTCCAGCGCCTCAACCCGCGCGAGAAGATCATCGGCCGGCGGCGAGACGGCCTCAACGGCGGTAATAAGCGAGTCCATATCATCGCAGAACAGGTGCATATAGCGGGATTCTCGCTTCCCGGGCTCGCGCGGCAGACGCGCGACGAAAGGCCCGTCATCCCGGGTTGCCAGCGTTTCCAGCACGCTCTCCACTTCCGCCATATCGCTAAAGTCATGCATTCGCTGCGCCCGGCTGCGCAACTCGCCCGGGGTCTGCGCGCCGCGCAGCAGCAGCGTTGTCACAACCGCCACTTCCGCCGAAGACAGCTTCAAATCGCCAAATTCAGAATTACAAAAGCGCTGTTCGTATTTGGTTACCCGATTGCCGAAACCGCTGACGGTACGCAGGTAATGGCGTTTGACCAGGGTATCCAGCAGATCCTGAATATCACTTTCGCTGAGCGACATCACCGGCTCACGGTTAGTTTTCTGATTGCAGGCGGTCACCACCGCATTGACCGACAGCGGATACTGCTCAGGCGTGGTAACCTGTTTTTCCAGCAAACACCCGATGACGCGCGCTTCGTGTGCGGTTAACTGATATTTCATGCTCTCTCCTCAGCGACCCGGAGTCCAGTCCGGTGTCGTCAACGCCGTCAGTACATGGTCACGCCACTGCCCGTCGATCAGCAGATAATTTTTGGCGTACCCCTCTTTTTCAAAGCCAAGACGAGCGAGTAAATCGCCGCTTCGTTGATTATGCGGCATGTAGTTGGCCATGATGCGATGGATATGCTGCGTGCGCTGCATATAGCGAATTGCCGCGGTCAGGGCCTCAAACATCAGCCCCTGGCCTTGCCACTTCTCGCCAATGGAATAGCCAAGGTAGCAGGCATGAAACGACCCGCGGACCACATTGGAAAAATTTGCCACGCCGATAATCTCTTTCTCTTCCGGATCGAGCAGCGCAAAATAGAATGCCGAGCCCTGCTTATGAAACTCGGAAATCATCGATAAACGCGCCTGCCAGCCAGAGGGGTAGCAGTGGCTGTCGTCGCGCACTGGCTCCCAGGGTTTTAAGAACCCTTTATTCTCCGCGTAATAATCGGCCAGACGCCAGGCGTCACGATCGTATACCAGCCGCACCACCAGCCTGTCCGTCGTCAAACGCACCTTCGGTACGTTACTGCGATAGCCAAACATTCCCTTCTCCTGTTCCCCTGACTGATTACCTGCTCCCTTCACTATACCTGTCCTGAACGGTTGTGTGAAAACAGCAACATACCATTTTCTGCACCATCTCCCTTTTTCGATGAATAGACTCAATCGATCTTGCATTTTGATAAAAAAATATTGTCGCAAGGATGCTGGGAAAGTCAGCATCTTCCCCGCACACTATCCGGGTAACTCTTTATTTTCCCTGGAGGGGAAATGTCCCGCGTATCGCAGGCAAGGAGCCTGGGTAAATATTTCCTGTTGGTCGACAACATGCTGGTGGTTTTGGGCTTTTTTGTCGTCTTCCCGCTGATTTCTATTCGCTTTGTTGACCAGATGGGCTGGGCGGCGCTGATGGTCGGGATTGCGCTCGGCCTGCGCCAGTTGGTGCAACAAGGATTAGGCATTTTTGGCGGCGCGGTCGCCGATCGCTTTGGCGCCAAGCCGATGATCGTCACCGGCATGCTCATGCGCGCGGGCGGTTTCGCGGCGATGGCCGTGGCCCATGAACCGTGGGTGCTGTGGCTCTCCTGCATTCTCTCCGGGCTCGGCGGCACCCTGTTCGATCCGCCGCGCGCCGCGCTGGTGGTCAAGCTGGTGCGCCCGCATCAGCGCGGGCGGTTCTTTTCGATTCTGATGATGCAGGACAGCGCCGGGGCGGTGATCGGCGCCCTGCTCGGCAGCTGGTTGCTGCAATATGACTTCCGTCTTGTCTGTAGCGTGGGCGCGGCGTTGTTTGTCGCCTGCGCCGCGTTCAACGCCTGGTATCTCCCGGCGTGGAAGCTTTCCACCGTGAAAACGCCGGTTCGGGAAGGTCTGGGTCGGGTGCTGCGCGATAAGCGCTTTGTCACCTACGTTCTGACGCTCACCGGCTACTACATGCTGGCTGTCCAGGTGATGCTCATGCTGCCCATTATGGTTAACGACATCGCCGGTTCACCGACCGCGGTAAAATGGATGTATGCCATTGAAGCCGCTATATCGTTAACCCTGCTCTACCCCATTGCCCGCTGGAGCGAACAGCGCTTTCGCCTCGAGCATCGGCTGATGGCCGGGTTACTGGTGATGACCATCGCCATGCTGCCCATCGGCTTGACCAGCAACTTACAGCAGCTGTTTACCCTGATTTGTATCTTCTATATTGGATCGATCGTTGCGGAACCGGCGCGGGAAACGCTGGGAGCCTCTTTAGCCGATGCCCGGGCGCGCGGTAGCTATATGGGCTTCAGCCGGCTGGGGCTGGCCTTTGGCGGCGCGTTTGGCTATGCCGGCGGCGGATGGTTGTTTGATGCGGGTAAAGCGCTGAATCAGCCCGAACTACCGTGGCTGATGCTGGGTATTATCGGCCTGTTTACCTTCCTTGCCCTGTGGTGGCAGTTCAGCCAGAAGCGGTCGACATCCGGCATGCTGGAGCCACGTACCTGACCTGAGCTTTAACGTAAGGCCTGTTTTCAGCATTTTCCGCTAGTGCGTCGAATGCTGGCAGGCCATACTGCTTTATGTCAGGATAAGTCCTGGCATGACCGTTAAGGAATCTAATGAAAAAGATGTTTATCGTGGCCGCGCTCATTGTCAGCGGCCTTCTGAGCGGCTGTAACCAGCTTACGCAGTATTCAGTTAGCGAGCAGGAAATTAACCAGGCGTTGCAGAAACGTAACCATTTCGCCAAAGATATCGGCCTGCCGGGCGTGGCGGATGCACATATTGAGTTACACGATCTGACCAGCGCGATTGGCCGTGAAGAGCCGAATAAAGTGACGCTGAGCGGCATTGCCAACCTGGATCTGAACTCGTTATTCGGCAACCAGAAAGCCACCATCGATCTGAAGCTCAAGGCGCTGCCGGTCTTTAATAAAGAGAAAGGCGCGATCTTCCTGCAGGAGATGGAGGTCGTAGAGGCGAAAGTGTCACCTGAGAAGCTGCAATCCGTCGTGCAGACCCTGATTCCCTACCTGAATCAGTCTCTGCGTAGCTATTTTAACCAGCAGCCGGCCTACGTCCTGCGCGAAGACGCCAGCACCGGCGAAGCGCTGGCGAAAAAATACGCGAAAGGCATCGAGGTGAAACCGGGCGAAATTATCATCCCGTTCACCAATTAATACGACGGGCGCTGCGGCGCCCGTTTTTTTACGGAAATTGATGCAAAGGAAAACGTTTACGCTTATCCTTAGTGCCCGGCAAAAACAGCCCTGATGACTGACCCTATTAGCCGGAGCTTTCCATGACAGCACAATCCCAGGTATTGAAAATCCGCCGCCCTGACGACTGGCATATCCATCTGCGCGATGACGATATGCTGAAGACCGTCGTGCCTTACACCAGTGAGTTTTATGGCCGGGCGATCGTGATGCCGAATCTGGTGCCGCCTGTCACCACCGTTGAAGCGGCGATAGCTTATCGCCAGCGTATCCTCGACGCCGTTCCCGCCGGGCACGATTTTACGCCGTTGATGACCTGCTACCTGACCGATACGCTCGACCCGGCAGAGCTGGAGCGTGGATTCCACGCTGGCGTATTCACGGCGGCAAAACTCTACCCGGCCAATGCCACCACCAACTCCAGCCACGGCGTCACCAGCATCGATGCCATCATGCCGGTGCTGGAGCGCATGGAAAAACTGGGCATGCCGCTGCTGGTTCACGGTGAAGTCACCCACGCCGAGATTGACATCTTCGATCGCGAAGCGCGCTTTATCGAAACGGTAATGGAGCCGTTGCGCCAGCGTTTACCTGGCCTGAAAGTGGTATTCGAACATATCACCACGAAGGATGCCGCCGAATACGTACGCGACGGTAACGAACTGCTGGCCGCGACCATTACTCCTCAGCACCTGATGTTTAACCGTAATCACATGCTGGTTGGCGGCGTGCGCCCCCACCTTTACTGTCTGCCGATTCTGAAGCGCAACATCCACCAGCAGGCGCTGCGTGAGCTGGTTGCCAGCGGCTTTAGCCGCGCGTTTCTGGGAACCGACTCCGCTCCGCACGCCCGCCATCGTAAAGAGGCCAGCTGCGGATGCGCCGGGTGCTTTAACGCGCCGACCGCGCTGAGCAGCTATGCCACGGTATTTGAAGAGATGAATGCCCTGCAGCACCTCGAAGCGTTTTGTTCACTCAACGGCCCGCGCTTCTACGGCCTGCCGGTGAATGACACCTTTGTTGAGCTGGTGCGCGAAGAGAGCACCGTCGTTGACAGCATCGCCCTACCGGACGATACCCTGGTGCCTTTCCTTGCCGGTGAAACCCTGCGCTGGACGATGAAGAAATAAAAGCACTGCCCCTTGTTGTAAAGGTAAATCAGATGTCGCGGTAGGGATACCCGTTACCGGATACCCCCCGCACAGATCCCGGCGTGCGCGATTTACGCACCGGGCTCCTGCCTCGGGTGTCTGGCGGTGAACCGCTCC